>CAZNNJ010000316.1:0-6654 GCA_964574305.1 uncultured Rhodospirillales bacterium
ATTGTCGGCAGCGGTGCTGAGAGGGAGGGTGAATACCAGCAGGCCCTGGTTCTGCCGCACCCTGATCGGCGCGGCGTAATAGCTAGCGATCTACTAGCTGCGCAGCCCGACATCAAGGATGTTGACCAGGTCCAGCGATTTTTCCCAGAAGCCGCCCGGGTGGATCAGTTCGTCGCAGATATGGGCGACATTGTTGACGAGGATGTCGAGCCGCCCCTGCTCGGCCTCCACCTGCGCAAACAGCGCCTTGATCTCGTCGTCCCTGGCATGGTCGACGCGCACGGCGACGCCCTTGCCACCGGCCGCGGTCACCGCCTCGGCGGTCTCATAGATCGTGCCGGGAAGGGCGGCCTCGCCCTCCTGGCGGGTGCGGCCGGTGACATAGACGGTATAGCCGTGCTCGCCCAGCGCGATGGCGATGCCGCGCCCCGCGCCACGACTGGCGCCGGTCACGACTGCTACTCTGGTATCCGCCATCTGCGTTGTTCCTTCCCCGGTTAAGTCACGTTAGTTCGAAGCGCCCGCTTCAAAATCTTGCCATTCGCGTTGCGTGGCAGCGGTTGGTCTACGAACGTTACAAAGTCTGGCACCTTATAGTCCGACAAACGCTCCCGGCAAAAGAGCTTGATGTCGTCGGCGGTGAGCGTCCCTTCCTTGACCAGCACGAAGGCATGAGTCTTCTCGCCCAGCACCGGGTCGGGCTCCGCCACCACCGCGGCCTCGCCGACCTGCGGGTGGTGGGTCAGCACGTCCTCGACCTCGGCCGAATAGACCTTGTAGCCGGCACGGTTGATCATGTCCTTCTTGCGGTCGAGGACCTTGATATAGCCGTCCTCGGTCATGCAGCCGATATCGCCGGAATGCCAATAGCCGGCGGTGAAGTTGGCGGCCGTGGCGACCGGGTTGTTCCAGTAGCCGGCGCCGACATGGCCGCCGGCGATCCAGATCTCGCCGCTCTGGCCGCGCGGCACCTCGACCCCATCATCGTCGACGATCTTGATGTCGCAGCACGGCACCGGCTGGCCGACGCAGTCGATCTTGGCCTCGACCATGCCCAGCGGCGTGATGGTGGAGGGTGAGGTCGTCTCGGTCGAGCCGTAGATGTTGGAGAGCTGGAGGCCCGGCAGCTTAGCCGCCAACTGGCGCACCGTGGCGATCGGCATCGGCGAACCGCCATAGCCGCCGACCCGCCAAGCCGACAGGTCGTAATCGTCGAAGGAGGCCTGGAGCAGGCAGAGATTGTACATGGCGGGGACCATCAGCGTGTAGGTCATCCGCTCCCGAGCCGCGAGCGCCAGGAAGTCCGCCGCCTTGAACACGGTCTGGAAGATGGTGGCGCCGCCCGACTTGACCATGGTCAGCAGGATCGCGACCAGGCCGGTGACATGGGTCGCCGGCACCGCCATCAGGGCGCGGTCGGTCTCGGTCATGCCCAGGCAATATTCGTAATGGATCGCCGACATGACCATCGACATCTGGGTCAGCATCGCGCCCTTGGGCTTCCCCGTGGTGCCCGAGGTGTAGAGGATCACCGCGACCGATTCCTGCCCGAACTCCGGCGTCGCCACGGGCGCGGCCGGTACGGTCAGCACGTCGAACGATTCGGCGCCTGCGATCGCCTCCCCGACGGCGATCTTGTGGGTCAGGGTCGGGATCGTCGCCGCGTCTGGGATGCGTTCGGCCAGGCTGCCTTCGAAGAACAGGATCTTCGCGCCGCTGTCCTGCACGTTGAAGGCGATCTCCGGCATCTGCTCACGGGTATTGAGCGGCACGATCGCCGCGCCCGCGCGCATGGCGCCGAACAGGGCAAAGGCGAACTCCGCCCTGTTGCCCAGCAGCAGCGCCACCCGGTCGCCGGGCTGCACGCCGCGCGCGATCAGCCCGGCGGCGACGGAATCGACGATCCGGTCGAGCTCGGCATAGGTGAAGCGCTTGCCGTTATCGATCAGCGCCTCGGCATCGGGGCGCAACGCCACGGTATCGCGCAATATCTGGTCGACGCCCTTCGGGCGGTCGGCAAAGCAGCGCACCACGCGGTCCCCGTAATGGGCCTCGCAGCGCATCGCCGGTGCATTGGGCCAATCGCTCATCTCAGGCCTCGCGGGTCGGGTCGCCGTGGACGGCGGCGTAAGGGGTCAGGTAGCGGGCGGCCTGGCCACCCATGCCCTTGATCCGGGCGATCTCGGCTTTGGCGACGCCGCGGATATGGACCTCGTCCGGCCCGTCGCCGAGCTGGAGCGAGCGGCCCCAGGTCCAGAAATTGGCCAGCGGCGTGTCGGGGCTGAGGCCCGCCGAGCCGAAGGTCTGGATGGCGCGGTTCATGATGTTGACCTGCATGCGCGGCACGATGACCTTGATCATCGACACTTCGTTGCGCGCCGCCTTGTTGCCGTGCTGGTCGATGATCCAGGCGGTGCGCAGCACCAGAAGGCGGGCCTGGTCGATCTCCATGCGGCTGAGCGCGATCCATTCGCGGATCGTCTCGCGGTCGGACAGCGGCTTGCCGAAGGCGATGCGGCCCAGCGCCCGCTCGGTCATCAGCTCGACCGCCAGCTCGCACTGGCCGATGAAGCGCATGCAGTGATGGATGCGGCCGGGCCCGAGCCGCGCCTGGGCGAGCGCGAAGCCCGACCCTTCCTCGGCCAGCAGGTTGGCCGCCGGCACGCGCACGTCCTTGAAGTGCAGCTCGCAGTGCCCCTCGATCTCGTTCAGGTTCATGAACGGGATGTTGCGGACGATGGTGAGGCCCGGCGCGTCCAACGGCACCAGGATCATCGACTGGCGGGTATGGACCGGATTGTCCGGGTTCGACACGCCCATCACGATCGCGACCTTGCAGTTCGGATGGGTGGCGCCGGTGATGAACCATTTGCGCCCGTTGATGACGTATTCGTCGCCCCGCCGCTCGATCCGGGTCGCGATATTGGTCGCGTCGGAGGAGGCGACATCGGGCTCGGTCATGGCGAAGCAGGAGCGGATTTCGCCGTCGAGCAGCGGGTTCAGCCACTGCTCGCGCTGCGCCGGCGTCGCCGCCAGATGCATCAGCTCCATGTTGCCGGTGTCGGGCGGGCCGCAATTGAACACTTCCGGCGCCCAGAACAGCCGGCCCATGATCTCGGCCAGCGGCGCATATTCCAGGTTGGTGAGGCCGGTGCCCGCGATGCCCTTGGGCAGATGCGGCATGAACATGTTCCAGAGCCCGGCAGCCTTGGCCTTCGCCTTCAGCGGCTCCAGAACCTCCAGAGGATAGATGCCCTGGGAATATAGCTTGTGCCACGGGATGTTGGCCGGGACGATATGGTCGTCCATGAAGGCCAGCATCGTCTCGCGCAGCGCCTCGACCTTGGGCGAATAACCAAAATCCATGACCCCCGTGCTCCTATCCCGCCAGCCTGTGACGTCCGGGCGAATTCAGAGAATTTATCCCCTGAATTTCTGCATCGGACCAGCCACGCCCACAAATTTTGTCGATTTCCGTCGAAATCTGGCTGTAATTTTGCGCCCGACCCTTCTATGGTCTCCGCAAGCTTCATAGCAAGCCTTGAGCCTGGGGAGAGGAAGAGTGAGCGAGCAGGGGAACGATCTATCAGCCCTTTTGCGCCGTATCCAGCGCCTGGAAGACATCGAGGCGATTCGCCGGCTGAAAGCGCGCTATCTGAATGCTTGCGACCAGCCGGACCCGGCGGCGGTGCGCCCCACCTTTGCGCCCGACGGGAATTGCGCGGTGATCGTCGGGCATCTGGGCCTCTTCGATACAGCCGACGGATTTTGCGAAATGTACACGGCGCAGGCGTGCCACCCTCATGTGCTGGACAAGCACCAGGCCGGCAACGGCGAGATCGACATCATCGACGACACCCACGCGAAGGGCCTGTGGTGTCTGGATTACCGCAAGATCGATACGAAAGACGAAACCCTCACCTTCGTGTCGCTGCTCTATCACGACGATTACGAGAAGATCGGGGGCGAGTGGAAAATCCGCCGCACGCGCAGCGAGTTCAAGACCGGCTTCTTCGCAACCTATAAGACCGGCACGCTGCAGGCCCTGGTCGCCGGCCATTCCGTGGCGGATACGCCTCTCAACAAGATTTGAGATTTATCGCAAGAGGATATGGATATGACTGACAAACTATTCCCCGACGGCGCGGCCGTCATCGTTGGCGGCTCGGGCGGCATCGGCCGCTTCGTCTGCACCGAGTTCGCCAATGCCGGCTCGGACGTCGCGATCACCTATCACAACAACCAGGGCCCGGCTGAAGAGGCGGCGGAGAAGATCCGCGCCACTGGCCGCAAGGCGACGACGCACAAGCTGTCGACCAGCGATGCCGACCAGGTGGCGCAGGTGATGCAGGACGTGGTCAAGGCACACGGCCGCATCCACACCGTCGTCTATGGCGCGGCGCCGCTGACCGAGCAGCTTTTCATCTCCGAATACACGCTGGAGCGCTGGCAGAAGTCGATCGACCAGGAGGTCAACGGCTTCTTCCGCGTCGTCCACGCCACCCTGCCGCTGATGAAGGCGTCGGGCGGCGGCTCCTATGTCCATCTGGGCTCGGCCGGCGACAGCTGGTGGCCGGACCGCGACGGCCTGTCGGTGATCCCGAAGGCGGCCAACGAGGCGCTGATCCAGGGCCTGGCCAAGGAAGAAGGCCGGAACAATATCCGCGCCAACACCGTGCTGGTCGGCGTGATCAAGGCCGGCATGTTCCTTGAGCTGACCAACCAGGGCGTGTTCGACCAGAAATGGATCGACGAGACCCATAAGCTGCTGGCGCTGAAGCGCTGGGGCGAGCCGGAAGAAATCGGCTACGCCGCCGTCTTCCTCGCCTCCAACCGCGCCGCCTATGTCACCGGCCAGAAGATCTCGGTCTCGGGCGGCTTCGGCGTCTGACCATGAGTGCGGACCAGGCAGCCCGCCTCCAGTCCATGCTCGACAAGCATGAGCTGCGGGAGCTGGGCGAAACCTACTGCCGGGGCATCGACCGACAGGATTTCGCCCTGGTCCGCACCCTCTATCACGACGACGCGATCGACGATCACGGCGACATGTTCAAGGGCCGCCCCGACCACTATGTCGCCCGGCTGCCCCCGATCACGCAAATGTGGGACTGCACTGTTCACTCCGTCTCCAACGCGGTCTACGCGGTGGACGGCGATAAGGCGAACGGCGAACTCTACGTCGTCGCCTACCACCGCACCCACGAACCGCAAGCCAAGGAAATCATCGTCGGCGGCCGCTATCTCGACCGCTACGAGAAGCGCGGCGGCGTGTGGAAATTCAGCCACCGCTCGTTGGTGCTGGACTGGTGCAACGTCCAGGACGTGCGGGCTGAGGATTACGACACCTTCGCCGCCGGCGCGGTCAGGGGCCGGCACGATGCGGGGGATGCGTCCTATGCCGAGCTGCCGATGATGGGGCGGGTGGGGAAGTAGTTTATCTATTGTCGAATATTAGGGCTGACAAAATGTTACCCTGGGCAATCGTACGATAATTCGCGTCCTGCGTAACGTTCCTCTTCGGATCAAAATGCCCCAATGTTCGATAGTTCGCGTCCAGAGCCTTTTGCTTTCCGTCTGAGGCTGTTTCAATATAGCCTAACGTCCTATAATTTTTATCCTTAATTGGCTGACGACTCATCTCAAATCTCCCGGTTTTTGCTTCTCGTCCTCCCCGTCGATTCCTAGCGACGGTAGTCATCCGGATCGCGGAGAAAATGCTCGTCCACAGACTGAATACTGTTTCTTAATGCTGGGCAGCCGGGCAACGTCCCGTGCATACCATTTATCTCCGACTGCCTCGGCTTTAGCTCTCTCGGTTTTCAGCCATTCTGAGCCGCCTGACGCTTGTTTCCAGCGTCATAGTCGTCTCGGCGCTCCCTATTTTGTCTAGCACGGAGGACGCCATGAAATGCTCAGCCATGCACTGATCTGCAGGCTCGCACGACACCTCCATGTAGCGGTAGGCGGCCGTTGCAGTCACATCACAAATCTTCTGCATCATCTGGTCAATGTGCTCATCCATCATTTCAACCCGGTAAAAAGCGTTCGAGTCATTAACCACGGCGGACAATTTATCATTGCTCTAGGCTGCATCATGTTGGCACCTTGCAACCACTTACGCCGCTTCAAGCTCGACATGCACTCGGCGGCCCAGCGCCGTCGCGATGTTCACCAAAGCATCGAGCGAGAAGCGCGAGATGCGCCCGCGCAGCAGGTCGTTGATGCGGGGCTGGGTCACGTGACAGCGCGTGGCGGCCTCTTTTTGGGACCATCCGCTATCCTCGATGATCTGAGCGATCTTCCGCATCAGCTCGGCTCGGGTGCGCAGATTGGCCGCCTCCTCGGGCGTGTCCGCAATCGCGTCCCACACGCTTTCGAAGGTCTCGACTTCGTTCATTTCCGATCCCCCACCAATTGGTCGAAGCGCTCCCGCGCCAGATCGATATCGCGCTTTGCCGTCGCCTGCGTTTTCTTCTGGAACGCGTGAAGCACGAACACCGCCTCCTCGAAGCGCGCGACATAAATCACGCGGTAGGCACCAGACTCATCCCGAGACCTGATTTCCTCGACGCCCCTTCCGACTGAGGGCATCGGTTTGAAATCACCGGGCTGCTCACCGCGTTGGACCTTATCGAGCTGGTAACCGGCATCCTG
>CAZNNJ010000317.1:0-6633 GCA_964574305.1 uncultured Rhodospirillales bacterium
GGTCTTGCCCCGGCCCGGGCGGTCCACGCCGTCCGGAAATTCCTCCGGGTTGGCCCTGCCCCGCATGCCGGTTGCGGTCGATTTGCGCAAGCTGGAGGTCGGGCGCCTCGCCGTCGCCCCGGCGCTGGCCGGCGGCGACAATGCCTCGGCCTCCATCGCCGCCCACGGCCTGCTGACCGGCGACCATGCCGATTTGACCGTGCGGCTCGCCCGCACCGACAGACAGCCGGGAACAGGCCTGCTCGACGCCAGCTACGACCTCGCAGCCAACGCGCTGGCGCTGAAGCTGGACATCAGCGAGCCGACCGGCATGCTGCTCGACGCCGCGATGGCGCGGACAGACCATCTGCCGCTGAGGGTCACCCTGGACGGCAGCGGTCCGCTGTCCGGCTGGCAGGGGCAGTTCCACCTGCTGTCGGGGCAGAACATCCACAGCGACGCCACGATCTCCGTCGCCGCGGCTGAAAGGACGCGGATCGCGGTCAAGGGCGGCGCGTCGGTGACGTCGCTGCTGGCGGAGAACATGCGGCCGCTGGTGGGCGAGACCATCACCTTCGATCTCGCCGTCGCCGAGGACGGCAAGGGCACGACCACCATCGCGCCGTCCCATATCGCGCTAGCGGGGGTGACGATCGACGCCCAGGGCAGCCAGTCCGCGCAGGGCATGATCGACGGCAAGCTCCATATCGCCGTTCCCGACACCGGCATCGCCGGGCCGCTGGTCGGCAAGGCGACGAAGGGGGCCATCGCGATCGACGCGACCTTCACCGGCACAGCCGACCGGCCGAACATGACGCTGGCCGAGGCCGGCGGGATCATCTTCGGCGATATTGCCGTCGATCGGCTGAAGATCAACGCCAAGGCCAACGGCAAGACCGGCCCGACCACGGACGACCCGGCTTTCGACCTGACCGTCGACGCCAGCGCCGATGCGCTGAATGACGCCGCGACCGGGATGTCCTATGGCGCCCTGGCGCTGCATGTGGCGGGAACCGCCGACGCCAAGGGGCAGACGGTCGAAATTCACGAATTGGCCGCCAACGGCGGCGGGGTCGTTCTGAAAGGCTCGGGCGCCTTCAAGGACACTATCGCCGACGGCAAGGCGACGCTGACCGCGGCCGACCTGGCGGTGATCGGCAAGCTGTTCGGCCAGAACCTGGCCGGCGCGGCCAATCTCGATATCGCCGTCAGTACCGACCGCGCCAAGACGATCGGCGTGAAGCTGACGGGCAAGGGCGACAACCTGCGCACCTTCATGCCGGCAGCCGACGCCCTGCTGGCCGGCGGTGTGACCCTGGATGCCGACGGCACACGCGATGCCGCCGGCAAGGTGACATTGGGCTCGCTGGTGCTGGCGACCGGGCGGGCGCGGATCGAGGGCAAAGGCGGCTTCAACCCCGCCGGCCAAGCGATCAACGGAACGGTGACGGCAAGCCTGACCGACCTCAAGGCCTTGTCGGCATCGGCGAAGGGCCCGCTGGCCGGGACCGGCCGGCTGTCGGCGACGGCCGGCGGCACGCTGGACGCCCCGACATTGGATGCAGCGGCGACGCTGGACCGGCTGGTCTTCGGCGCCACGAAAATCGACCATTTCGAAACCGCAATCCAGGCGCCGCAGGGGCTGAACGGCGCGGCCACCGCAAAGGGCAAAATCGTTGCCGGGAAGCTCAACGAGACCATCGATGCCGAATTCGCCCGCGACGATCCGCAGATCTTTCGGCTGAGCCGGCTGCGCCTTTCCGGCACCGGCGGCACGGTCGACGCGGCGCTGGTCGCGACCCCGGCCAGCCGGCGGGTTTCCGGCAAGCTCAATGCCGCGATCGGCGACCTGTCGGTCTGGTCGGGCGTCGCCGGGCTGCCGCTCGCCGGCCAGTTGGGCCTGTCGCTGAACCTGCCCGCCAATGGCGGCCAAGGACCGGTCAAGGCGACGATCGACCATCTGGCGGTCGGCGCCAGCCCGCATTCGACCGGCATCACCCATGCCGCGTTGACCGGCACGCTGTCCGGCGATTTCGCCCGCCAGACCGGCACGCTGGACCTGACCCTGGCCGGGCTCTCGACCAATGGCGGGGCGGTGACCGGGGCGGATGCCCATATCGCCGCGAAGGGCAAGACGACCGACTTCCGCCTCCACGCCGCTGGCCGGGCGGGCGACCCATTCTCGGTCGAGATTGCCGGGTCGGCAACGCAGGAGGCGGGCACCAATATGCTGCGCTTCGCCACGCTGACGGCCAGGACGGGGAAGGACACGATCTCGCTCACCAAGCCCGCGACCGTAACCATCTCGCCCCAGGTCTATCGCGTTGCCGGACTGGCGCTCTCGGTCGATGGCGGCGCGATCGAGGGCGACGCGGCGTTGTCGCCCAAGGTGGCCTCGGCCAATATCGCGATCCGGCAATTGCCGCTGCACCCGCTCGCCTTCCTGGCCGGCAAACCCTTTGTCGGCGGTATGCTGGACGGGGAGATCAAGCTCTCCGGCACGCCGCAACGGCCCGAGGCGCATCTGTCGTTCAACACCAAGGGGCTGGATGTCGAGACCGACGGCCCGCTGCCGCGGCCGGTGCTGAATCTGACGGCGGCGGCGGACTGGGGCGGCGACACGGTAGGGCTCGACATCAGGCTGGCGAGCGGCAGCGGCGAATCCCTGGCGCTGACCGGATCGATCCCGTTCGCCTTCGATCTCGGCACGCTGCAGCCGCGCGTGGTCAAGAACGCCGCGCTGGCGCTGACGGCAAAGGGCGGCGGCAAGCTGGAGAACCTGACATCGATCGTGCCGCTGGGCGAGGACCGGATTTCCGGCAATTTCTCGATCGACGTCGCCGTCAGCGGCCCGGTGACCGCCCCGCACCCCAGCGACCGCATCGCCATCACCGGCGGGCACTATGCCAACATGGCCCTGGGCACTGAACTGGACGGCATCGACCTGGCGCTTACCGGTGCGGGCGACCGTTTCGTGCTGGCCCATCTGGCCGGGAGCGACGGCAAGGCCGGCAAGATCGGCGCGTCGGGCTCGGTCGATCTCGGCAAATCCCCCGCCGCGGTCGAGTTCGCACTGAATTTCAGCGACTTCCTGGTTGCGCGCGGCGACGACATGACGATCGACGCCGACGGCGACCTGAAGCTCGCCGGCACGCTGAAGGCTATGGGCGTGTCAGGCAACCTGAAGGTCCGCCATGCCGAAATCTATATCCCGGATCGCCTGCCCGCGAGCGTCGTGTCGCTGGACGTGACCGAGATCGGCGGACGCGAGACGGGCGAGGCGGCGGAGGCTGCGCCGGTGGCGCCGGTCTCGCTACGGATCGCGCTCGATGCGCCCGGCCAACTCTTCGTCCGCGGCCACGGCATCGTCAGCGAATGGAACGGCCATATCGATATCGGCGGCACGACAGCCGGGCCGGTTCTGGTCGGCAAGCTGCAGGTCAATAACGGCAGCGTCGGCCTGCTGGGCCAGAATTTCAATATCGACCGCGGCATCATCCGCTTCGACGGCGGCGCGGCGATCGACCCGGTGCTGGACGTTCAGGCCAGCGCCACAGCCGGCTCTGTCACCGCCCAGGTCAATGTCAGCGGCACCGCCAATGCGCCCAAGCTGGCGCTCACCTCACCCCCGTCCCTGCCGCAGGACGAGATCCTGTCGCGGGTGCTGTTCGGCTCGAATGTCGGCTCGCTGACGCCGAGCCAGGGGCTTCAGCTCGCCGCCGCCGCGGCGCAGCTGGCGCAGGGCGGGCCAGGTGTGATGGACAGGGTGCGCAGCGCCGTCGGGCTTGACCGGCTGGACCTGTCGAGCGGGGGTGCCAATCCCAACGGCACCCAGGGTGCGGCAAAGGGCACAACCGTGTCGGGCGGCAAATATATCGCCAACGGCGTCTTCGTCGGCGTCGCCCAGGGCGTCGGCAGCAATTCCTCACAGGCCAAGGTGGAGGTCGAGATAACGCCCAACATCTCGGTCAACTCCACATTCGGCACCGCATCGGGCAGCGGATTTGGGGCAAAATATTCCGTGGATTACTGATATAATGATACTCAAAAGCGTCGATCTTTTTTACAATGTACCCGGTCGCCTGGAGAGGACCAACGTTATTTCAATGCGCTAAGCAATCGGCCCGGATTTTGCATTAGTCATCGCGGGTACAAAAGCGGGCAGGCAGCGTAACCAGCGCGTTCCATTATAATATTATATAAAATTGTATGGAGTCCTCCGCCCCTTGCTACGATCGGGACTATGCCGAGATTGAATTCGCCACCGTCCACGCGCTTCAACGGCGTGCTTGGGGTTTCCAGAGGCCAGGTGCGAAGCTTTGTCCTGCTGGCCGCGACCTTCATCGTCCTCCTGCTGGTCGACCTCGCCGCCTGCTGGGCCGCGCTGGAGGTCGTGAACAGCACCCGCGCCTATGCCGTCGGCGAAGGGCGCTATGCCAAAGGGCAGAAGATCGCCGTCCTGGCGCTGGACCGCTATATCGATTCGCACTCCCAGGCCGACTACGACGCCTTTCTCGCCGCGATCGCCGTTCCGCGCGGCGACCGCGATGCCCGCGTGGCGCTCGAAGCCCCGGAATTCAACCGGGCGGCGGCCGTCGAAGGCGCGCTGCGCGGGCAGAATAACCCGGAGGATATCGACGGGCTGATCCGGCTGTTCCGCCAGTTCTCCTGGTGGTCGCCGTTCGCCGCTGCGATCGTGGACTGGAAGGAATCCGACCGGCTGATCGATCAGCTGGCCGACCTCGCCGCGCAGATCAAGGCGCAGGACCCCGCCGTCACCGCCGATCGGGCGACCGAGCGCGCACGGCTGAACCAGATCGATACACAGATCACCGAACGCGAGGACAGCTTTTCAGCCCATATGAGCGAGGCGGCGCGCAGCGCCAAGCAGGTCGTCGTCGCCGGGGTGGGGCTGGTCACGGCGGTGCTTTGGGCCATCGGCATCCTGTTCGCCGCCCGGCTGTTCCGACGCCAGCTGGCGCTGGACCGGCAGCTCACCTCCAGCGAGCAGCGCTTCCGCGATTATGCCGAGGTGGCCTCCGACTGGTATTGGGAGGTGGATGCCGGCCGCAGGATCACCTTCGTCTCGGAGCTCTTTTTCACGCTCACCGGCAGCGCGCCGCCCAGCGTGCTGGGACAGAGCGCCTCGGACTTCATGCGCTCCTACGCCGCCGACGCCGAAAGCTGGACGAAACTGACGCCATTCGACGAGCAGAAGGCGATCCGCGGCGTGCGGCTGCGCTATCCCAGGGCGGACGGATCGGTGATCTACCTGTCGGTCTCGGCCAAGCCCTGCTTCGACGAGGACGGCGAATTCGAGGGCTATCGCGGGGTCGGCAGCGACATCACCGCGGCGTTCGAGGTCGGCCGCACGCTGCGCGAGGCGAAGGAGCGGGCGGAGATCGCCAACCGGGCGAAGTCGGAATTCCTGGCCAATATGAGCCATGAGCTGCGGACGCCGCTGAATGCGATCATCGGCTTTTCCGAGATCATCATGAACCGGATCTTCGGGAGCGAGAATCTCGACCGCTACGATTCCTATGCAAGGGACATCAACAGCTCCGGCAGGCATCTCCTGTCGATCATCGACGAGATTCTCGACCTGTCGAAGATCGAGGCGGGGCGCGAGGCGCTGGATGAGGGCGCGATCCCGCTCGAGGAGCTGGTCTCCTCGACCCGCCGGCTGTTCAACGGCCGCTTCGAGGAGGGTGGACTGACGCTCAAGGTCAATCTGCCATCGCCCAGCCCGACCCTGCTGTGCGACACGACCAAGCTGAAGCAGTGCCTGTCGAACCTGCTGTCGAACTCGATCAAGTTCACGCCGGCCGGCGGCCGGATCTCGATCTCGGCCTATGTGACCGACGGCGGCAGCCTGGCGATCACGGTCAAGGATACCGGCGTCGGCATCGCCTCGACCGACATTCCCACCGTGATGGCGCCGTTCGGGCAGGTGGAAACCGCGTTTCAGCGCGCCCATCCGGGCACCGGGCTCGGCCTGCCGCTGACGCGGGCGCTGATCGAGCTCCATGACGGGACGCTCAATATCGAGAGCGCTCTGGGCAAAGGCACCACGGTCACGCTGACCCTGCCGCACAACCGGATCACCCTGCCGCCGATGCCGGCGGCCGCGGCCCAGGGTTAGGGTTAGG
Organism: uncultured Rhodospirillales bacterium; assembly: GCA_964574305.1. Lineage (GTDB taxonomy): Bacteria > Pseudomonadota > Alphaproteobacteria > BOG-932 > Roseiterribacteraceae > BOG-932. Next base: position 6,129 of record CAZNNJ010000317.1, read on the forward strand.
GTTTCGCAAAGACCGGCTGAAGCCGTTCGCGCAGCATTTCGGTACCCGGAATATCGCCCAGCACGATCCGCGCCGCCGCCGACCACAAGGTGGCGACATGCACGGCATGCATCCTGAGCTCCCCGCTCGCGAGCCGGGTCAGGACATCCGGGAAATCGGCCAGCACGACCTCGAGCGTTTCGGCAGTGTCGAGCGCCTGCGCGCCCGTCGGCTCGACATCGAGGGCGAGAAAGCCGATGGCTGTATTGGTGAAGTTGGCTGGGTCCGGATAGGTCGTCAGAACAGGCGTGAACCGGCCGCCGCCATAGCCGGTTTCCTCCAGCAATTCCCGCCGTGCCCCAACCTCGGCGCTGGCATCGGAAGCCTCGATGACGCCTCCAGGAAGACCGTCGATGACAATGCCGCGCGCGTGCCGATATTCGTGGACAAGGACAAGGCGCAGATCCGGGGTCAACGCGACAATGCAACTCCAGTCGGCAGCTTCGATGACGTGATAGGGGCTGAT
>CAZNNJ010000318.1:0-6632 GCA_964574305.1 uncultured Rhodospirillales bacterium
CTCGCGCGCGCCATGGAGCGCCGCGGCTTTTATGTCGAGACGGCCGGCGCCATCGCCGATGCCGCCTCCGCGGTCCAGCGGCTGAAGCCGACCCATGCGGTGCTCGACCTGCGCCTGTCCGACGGCAGCGGGCTCGACATCGTCGCCATCCTGCGCGAGGCGCGGCCGGAATGCCGGATCGTCATGCTGACCGCCTACGGCAATATCGCGACCGCGGTCGCGGCAGTGAAGGCGGGCGCGCTGGATTACCTGTCCAAGCCCGCCGATGCCGACGCGGTCGAGGCGGCGCTCCGCGCCGACCCGCTGCGCGCCTCGCTGCCGCCGCCGCCGGAAAACCCGATGCCGGCCGACCGCGTCCGCTGGGAGCATATCCAGCGCGTGTTCGAACAGTGCGGCCGCAACGTGTCCGAGACCGCGCGCCGGCTGAAGATGCACCGCCGCACCTTGCAGCGCATCCTGGCGAAGCACGCGCCCCGCGCCTAAGGCCGCACCCGCGCCTCGATCGTCAGCGTGTCGATGGTGAAACTGCCGTCGTCTTCCAGCTCCAGGTAATCCGCCACCTCGCGCGGCATTGCGGCCTGCAGGGCGCGGATGGCGCCGATATGGAGGTCGGGGGTGCGCATGCGCGCGACCCAGCTCTGGAAGTCGAGGCGCAGGCGCCTGGGCACGGCGATGCCGGCGATGTAGCCGGCTTTGCCCAGCGCCTCCAGCCACTCGGCGTGCGAATAGTCACGCACATGGGAGACATCGCGCAGCAATTCGATCGCCTGGAAATGCGTGTCGCACAGCGGCGAGGCTGGGGCGACGGCGTCGATGAAGACCGCCTGGCCGCCTGGTTTCAGCACCCGCCGCGCCTCACGCAGGCCCGCGCCCAGGTCGTTCCAGTGATGGGCGCTGAAGCGGCTGACGACGAGGTCGAAGGCCGCGTCGGGGAAGGGCAGCCTCTCCGCCGCGCCCTGGCGGGTCACGATATTGCCCAGGCCCTTGTCCGCCGCCGTGCGCGTCACCGCGTTCAGCATTTCAACCGACATGTCGTAAGCGACCACCTGGGCGACATGCGGCGCGATATGAAAAGCGGCATGGCCGCCGCCGCAGCCGAGGTCGAGCGCCCGGGTCGTCGCCGGCAGGCCCTGCGCCAGTTCGGCCAGCTGTTCCAGGTCGGCTCCGTGCGCATGGACGGCGCTTGTCACATAGGCCGCTGCGCGCGGACCGAACTGCTCCGTAACCTTGGTGTTGTGATCTGGGGCTACATGATCCTGGGCGTTCATCGTCGTTTCTCCTCGGTTGGGACTCAGACGGTACGCGCTTCATATCCAGGTACAAGATAAGCAATTATCCTGGTATAAATCCTGCCATGGACCAGGATACGGAAGCGATCCCGCGCCGCGCGCTGGCGGATTTCGTGCGCGCCCACAGGCTGCGCCTGACCCCGGGTTCGGTCGGGCTGGCGACGGGGACGCGCCGGCGCACGCCGGGGCTGAGGCGGGAGGAGGTGGCGCAGCTCGCCGGCATCAGCGCTACTTGGTACACCTGGATCGAGCAGGCGCGGGAGGTCTCGGTATCGCCCGGCGCGCTTGCGCGGCTTGGCGCGGCATTGCACCTGTCGCCGGCAGAGCGGGCCTATCTGTTCGAGCTGGCCGGCAAGCGCGACCCGGCCCTGCCGGTCTCCGATGGCGCGATGGATGCGCCGCCCGCCCTGGTGGCGGCGGTGAATGCGGTTGCCTCGCCGGCCTATCTGCTCGACCGTCTGTGGCGGGCGCGGGCGTGGAACCCGGCGGCGGCGGCGCTTTTCACCGGCTGGCTCGACAGCGATGCCGCTGGCGATGACCGTAGCCTGCTGCGCTATATGTTCCTGAACCCGATTGCCCGCGCGCTGGTTGTGGACTGGGAGGATCGCGCCCGGCGCCTGCTGGCCGAGTTCCGGCTGGAGCAGGGGCGCCACCTGGATGACCCCGAGATGACCGCACTGGTGGCTGAACTGCGTGACCGCAGCCCGCTGGTCCGCGCCGCCTGGGAGGAGCAGGCCGTCGTCGGCCGCGAGGGCGGAATGCGGGCATTCAACCATCCGGCGATGGGACCGCTCGCCTTCGAACAGGTCGCCTTCAACCTGTCGAGCCGGCCTGAGTTCAAGCTGGTAATTCTGGTCGAGCCGGCGCCGCCCGGATCGGCGTCACAATAAATTCATATTCCGCCCCAGCGGCGAAAAAGCCTTGTCACGGAATAATCACAAGCTCTGTCACGTATTTAGCGTGATGCCCCGGTAAAATCCGGCCCATCGCGGATTGCGTATATGAGGTAACTCGCAGGGAGTAGACCGCGGCGATATCGCGTTTGGACCGAAAACCAAAGAGGGATGACACAGCGATGCGCGACAATCTGAGGGTCCGTTTCGGCGGTGGGGTTGCGGGCCTCATCCTATCCATCCTGATAGTGTCTCCGGCCCTTCCGGCGCGCGCCGACACGGCGCCGACCCAGCGGCAGCTGGTGCAGCACCTGCTGCGCCGCTTCGCCTTCTCGGCCTCGCCGGCAACGGTGAATCAGGTTCTGGCCCTGGGCACCTCCGCCTGGGTCGATCAGCAGCTGAACTGGACCGTGATCGACGACAGCAAGTCGATGCTGAACAAGCCGCCGCACACCTATGCCGACCCGCTGAACTGCAGCTTCTGCCTGCCCAACTATTACGCGTTCGAGGCGCTGGTCTATCAGCACAACATGTTCACCAACCGGCAGATCCAGGCGAAGATGGAGTTGCACTGGCTGGAGCATTTCTCGATCAATACGTCGAATCTCGACCCGCCCAACATGTACAATTACGACCAGGCCGTGCGGGCGAATGCGCTGGGCAACTTCGCCCAGCTGGTCTCCCAGGTGGCGGTGACGCCGGCCATGCTGCAGTGGCTCAACAATGACGGCAACCTGGCCAAGGGACCGAACGTCAACTGGGCCCGCGAGCTGATGCAGCTCTACACCACCGGTGTCTTCAAGCTGAACCAGGACGGTTCGCAGGTGCTGAGCGGCGGCCAGCCGGTGCTGAACTATGTCGGCGCCGACATCAAGGCAATGGCCAAGGCGATGAGCGGGTACAAAGTCATCTTCCTGCAAGGCGCGGACCCGATGAACAATTATCTGGTCAACTTCAATGCATCGCTCCAGATCGGCGGCAAGGTGACCTTCCTGGGCAGTGAGCACACCGTTCCACGTGACAAGACCGCGATCGCCTCGATCGTGAACTTCCTGGCGCACCAGCCGTCGACGGCGCCGTTCGAGGTGACCGAGCTGCTGAAACGCTTCGTCACCGAGACGCCGAGCAAGAAATACGTCTCCGACATCGTCGCCGTCTGGAACGCCAATGTCGACGCGCCGGACCAACTGGCCAAGGTGGTGCGGGCGATCATCCTTCATCCTGAGTTCAACGCCGCCTATCACGCGCTGCCGAAGCAGCCGCTGGAGAAGGTGTTCGGGGCGCTGCGCCAGCTGCCGGGCAAGATGCAGGCCTCGGCGCCCACGGCCTGCGGCCAGTTCCAGCAGTACCAGCAGGCCGGCCAGTCGCTCGAAGGCCTGACCAGCGACGCCGGGCAGGAGCTGTTCTATCCGCCCAACGTCTTCTCCTTCTTCATCCCCGGCCATATCGAGACGACGGACACGACCAGCGCCGTCGTCGGCCAGACCGATGTCTACAGCCAGCTGCTGGAGCGGTCGCCGCCGCAGTCCGACACCTGCACCGGCACCGGGGCCGATGTCTGGATCGACGTGCCGACCTTGCTCGCCAATATCGGCGGCAATGACGGCCGCAAGGTCGCCAACTACCTGCTCGATGCGCTGGTCGATGGCGGTTCGCCGGGCCTCAGAAGCACGGTGTTGAGCTTCCTGGGCTCGACGCCCAGCAACGAAACGATCCAGGCCGCGGTCTGGCTGATCCTCAACTCCCCCGAATACGCGGTGAACTGATCATGCTGATCAAACGACGTTCGGTCCTGAAAAGCCTGGCGGGGGCGGCCTGCACCCCGCTGTTCCTCGAAGCCATGTCAGCCGAGGCGGCCACCGCCGGCGACCTGATCGTGGTGGTGATCGGCCTCAATGGCGGCAATGACGGCCTCAACACCGTCATCCCGCTGAAGCAGTACGGCCTCTACAACGCGCTGCGCTCCCCGGCCGGATCGGGCGGCTCGATCGCCTATTCGCAGTCGCAGCTGGCGCTGACCGCCTTCGACAGCACGGTCTCGCACATACCCAGCGCCTCGACCCAATATGCCTTCGCGCCCAGCATGACGGCGATGCGCCAGCTCTACGCAACCGGAAAGCTGGCGGTCATCAACGGCATCGGCCTGCCTTCCGCCGAACTGGCGCCGCAGAGCCATTTCGCCGGCTGGAGCGACTGGTCGACCGGCCAGATCAATGTCGATGGCGCATCGATTCCGCCGGGCTGGCTGGGCGCGGCGCTCACCGGCCTGTCCTCGGGCGCGCTTGGGCCCACGGCTTCGGTAGCGGGCGCCGAAATCGTCACGGCCTCGGCCTTGAGCCAAGGGCTGGTCGTCGACAGCCCGTCCAATTTCAACCTGAACATCCCCTACTACTTCCCGCAATTCGCCTTGGGCGAGGCATTCCAGAAGATGCTGAGCCTGAAATCGGCCAACACGGTGGCGACCGGTGCGCGGGGGGTGACGACCGCGACGCTCAATGCGGTCAATGCCATGCAAAGCTATGCCCAGCTGGCCAGCGACTATCCGACGAACCTGTCCGATCTCGGCCGTCAGCTCCAGGCGATCACCCAGATGATCGCGGGCAAGTCGGGCATCCGCGGCTATGTCGCCGTCACCTACGGCTACGACACGCATAGCGGCCAGAACAACACCCATCCCGGGCTGGTGGGGGATCTCAGCACCTCGCTGCAGCAGTTCTATACCTACCTGCAGCAGAAGAAGCTGTCGCAGAACGTGCTGATCGTGACGATCTCGGACTTCGGGCGGACCCCGTCGGCCAACCTAAGCCTCGGCACCGACCACGGCTCGGCCTCGACCGCCTTCGTGCTCGGCGACATGGTCAAGGGCGGCGTCTACGGCAATTATCCCGGCCTGAAGACGTTCGACAGCACCGGCAACCTCGCGGTGAATGTCGACTTCCGCAACATGCTGTCCGACGTCATCCAGGCGCTGGGCGGCAACGCGACCACCGTGCTGGGCAAGACCTATCCGAAGCTCGGCTTCATCTGACCGATCCGGCCAGGGGTGGCAGCCGCGGGGTTCAACAAGAAATCCCGCCATAATAAACTATTGTTCAAAATCCGGCCCCGCCGAAATAAATGAAACGGCGCGGTTTTTCGGTTGCAATACGCTCAGGATAGTGGAAATCTGCCGGCGTTCGCCAGTATTGCTTGTGTGAAATACAGCCCTGGGCGGCGCATTGTAACGACAATGTTACAAAACGATAAGGCGATGTAATTTTCGATCATCTTGTTTTTACTTCAAAAATGCTCAGGGCCTTTGTCAACTCACCAATCCCAGGACGGAGAGACAGCGACCATGGCAAATCAGCAGACCCAGAAAGACACGCCCGAAGCCAAGCTGGAGCACATCGCCGGCGCGGTGCATGAAGCAGGCCCGGGCAACGGCGCGCATGCGGTGAAAGAGGCGGTGGACCGGACGGTCGCTGCCGGTGGGCATGCGGCCGACGAGGCGGTGCGCGTCACGCGCGACCTGGGCGGCGCTTTCGCCAATTCCTATGGCGTTTTCGCCGACGGCATCCAGGAGCTTCAGCACGGCTATTGGCGGATCGTGCAGAATTCCTTCGACATCGCCACCAGCCGGCCACCCGGATGGATGCGCTTCGGCAACCTGACCGAGCTGTCCGAGCTTCAGCGCGAGAAATTCAGCAAATATCTCGACGGCGTGGCCGACGCCAACCGGACGCTGTTCGACGTCTCCGCCCGTGTCGCCGAGACCGCGGCCAAGCCCCTTCAGGGGCAGGCCGGCCACCGGACCCACTGAGCCGGGTCGCCCCGGGGCATGGGCTGCCGGGGCGGGTCTCCTGACCTGGGCGTTTCAGCAATGGGGCGGGCATCATGGGACGGATTGCAATCGTTACTGGCGGGACGCGCGGCATCGGCAGGGCGATCTCGCTCATGCTGCGCGATTCCGGCTATGGCGTTGTCGCCGGCTACGGCCGGAACGACGGCGCTGCGCGGGAGTTTTCGGAATCGACCGGCATCCCGGCCTATCGCTGGAATGTCGGGGATCACCAGGAATGCAGTAACGCGGTCGGCATGATCGAACGCGAGTTCGGTCCGGTCGACGTGCTGGCCAACAATGCCGGCATCACCCGCGACACCTGCCTGCACAAGATGAGCCGGGGCGACTGGCAGGATGTGATCGACACCAATCTTGGTTCCTGCTTCAACATGTCGGCCGCGGTGTTCGACGGCATGCGGTCGCGCCGTTTCGGGCGGATCGTCAATATCAGCTCGGTCAACGGCCTGGCCGGGCAGTTCGGCCAGGCCAACTACGCGGCGGCCAAGGCCGGCATCCACGGCTTCACCAAGGCGCTGGCGCAGGAAGGCGCGGCGCGCGGCGTCACCGTCAACACGATCGCGCCCGGCTATGTCGATACCGACATGGTGCGCACCCTGTCGCCCGAGA
>CAZNNJ010000319.1:0-6617 GCA_964574305.1 uncultured Rhodospirillales bacterium
CTTCGGTAATCCTCCTTTCAGTTCAGAGAGTTAGAGGGCTGCGCTTGGCGCACCGGCGGGTATGTAGCTGGCACAGCGGGTGGCATGTACATTAAGGCGCTCGCGGCCGATGCAGGTGCTGTCGTTGTCTCAGTCGATTATCGACTTGCGCCAGAGACACGGCATCCGGGCCCGATCGAGGACTGCTACGCCGCGTTGAAATGGTTTCACGACAACGCAGCGGCCCTGGGTGTCGATCCGCGGCGAAAGCGCGGGCGGGGGACTGGCCGCTGCCCTGGCGTTGCTTGCGCGGGACCGCGGGGAAGTACCGATCGCCTTTCAGCGGCTGATCTACCCTGCGCTAGACGACCGAACCGGCACGGACGCCGACAGAACGTCCAACCCCTTCACCGGCGAGTTCGTTGTGACTGCGGAAACTGTCCGATTCGCTTGGAAATCCCTGCTCGGACACGAGCCCGGCGGCCCGGATGTGGAGCCTTACGCCGCTGCGGCTCGGGCGGAGAATCTTGCGGGATTACCCCCGACCTTCATCTGCACCGGGGCACTCGACATCTTGCTCGATGAGAACCTGGAGTATGCTAGACGGTTGTTGCGCGCCGGCGTGCCGACCGAACTGCACGTCTATCCCGGCGCCTATCATGGCTTCGAAATCGCCACCGAAGCCGACGTAACCAAACGTGCCTTACGCGACGCGCTACACGCGCTGAAACGGGCGCTCGGAGCGCCCGGAAGTGGCCAGGAGTCTTAAAGGGTTAGTCCCGGCATTTGACGGTGCGGGTTTCCCTAAACCAGCTCCCGCGTAAATCATAGAAGCCTGAATAGCGAACGGTCGGCGGACGGCGGCAATCCAGGGGTTTAGTTGGTACGCGACGGCGTGAGCACCGACAGATCGCGCCCGTGCGCCAGGAGCAGTCCAAACTGATTGTTTCCCATGCGGCGCTCGGCAAATCGCCAATTGCCATCGACCTTTTCAAATGTATCGGCGTAGTCCCCGCCGATCACAGGCTGCAGCGGTAACTGCTCCGTCTGCTGGAAAACCATCACGTACGATTTCGCTTTTGCCCGGTCAGCACCGTCGGATTCGATCACCACATTGCAGAGGCAATGCCGCGTCCGGGGCGTGCCATCCGAATATGTGATGACCCAGTCGCGAAACGACTTCGCGACTGTCGCGGGATCGCGAGAGGCCAGCAAGCTGCCTCCACTATAGATGACGGCATGAGCAAAGAGCTGCCCGACACTGTCGAAATCGCCGGCGTCGATAAGATAGGGGTAACTGTGGAGCAAATTTTGGATCGCGTGGAAATCCTCGAATTTCATTTTCTTCTCCCTAGGCAATAGGCGTAGCGTGCGGAGCACGACGTCAGCTGCTGAGATTTGGCCGGCGGTTAGCGATTCCCGGCCAAAGACGTCCCGCGAGTGGGTGAGCTAATCAACACTCGTGGACCTTACGCGTTTTTCACTTCGAGCCCGAGCGTGATCAGCGACTGCTTGGCGTCGCCAAAGAGCATCGAGGTCTTCTGATCCACGAACAGATCGTTCTCGACACCGGAGAAGCCCACGCCGCGACCCCGCTTCATTGCGATCACGCTCTTGGCCTCGGAGACCTTCAAGATCGGCATGCCGTAGATCGGCGACCTGGGATTGGTCTTGGCCGCAGGGTTGACAACGTCGTTGGCCCCGACGACGAGAACGACGTCGGTCTCCACGAATTTCTCGTTGATATCCTCCATGTCGACGAGCTTGTCGTAGGGCACGCCGGCCTCCGCCAGAAGCACGTTCATGTGCCCGGGCATGCGGCCAGCGACTGGGTGGATCGCGAAACGCACATCGCCACCGCGTTTTTCGATCAGGTCGGCCAACTCGCGCGCCTGGTGCTGCGCTTGGGCGACGGCGAGGCCATAGCCTGGTACCACCACTACCTTCCCGGCATAGGCCATGCGCAGCGCTGCATCCTCGGCGGTGACCGCCACCATTTCACCCTTCGCGCCGGAAGATCCACCCGCTTCAGCGACAGCGGCCGAGCCGAAGGCGCCGAACAGGACGTTCGAGAACGAGCGGTTCATTGCCTTGCTCATGGCGACCGACAAGATGAAGCCGGAAAAGCCATCGAGTGCGCCCACGATGATCAGAATGACGTTGTCGATGGCGAAGCCGGTTGCGACCGCGGCGAGGCCGGCATAGGAGTTGAGCAGGCTTACCACGACCGGCATATCGGCGCCGCCGATCGGCAGCACCAGGAGCACGCCGACGGCGAGGCTGACCGCGAGCATCACGCAGGCGACGGCGACATCGGTCGGATCGACGACCACCCAGACGAGGCTGATGACGCCGATCGCGAGAACTGCCAGGTTGAAGAAATTTTGGCCCCTGAAGGTCAGCGGCTGGCCGGGCAGGATGCCTTGCAGCTTGCCGAATGCCATCAGGCTGCCCGTGACAGTAAGGCCGCCCAGCAATACCTCGAAGCCAAGCGCCATCACATGGCCGCGCCCCAGGTCACCGGACACGAGGCCGTGGTGATATTCGCCGACGCCGACGAGCGTCGCTGCCAGCGCGCCGAGCGCGTGGCTGAGCGCGATGCGCTGCGGCATTGCGGTCATTGGGACCCATTTTCCAAGCGGATAACCGGCCACTGCACCAACCACCGAGCCAACCAGAATCCACTCGTAGGAAACGATGCGGGCGTTAAGGAGAGTGGCGGCGATACCGACAGCCATCCCACAGGCAGCGAACTGCATGCCGCGCCGCGCGGTATCCGGTCTTCCAAGCGCGCGCAGGGCAACAAGGAAGAGGAAGGCCGCCGCAAGGTAGGCGAATTGAATCAGCGTTTCGGACATTTGGGGGCGCCCTCCGACTTGCCGGCATCGGCGCGCTTGAACATCGCAAGCATACGGTCGGTGATGAGGAAGCCACCGACGACATTGGCCATGGCGCAGGCGACGGCGACGGTGCCGAGGATGCTGGCAAGGACGCCGTCATCGGCACCGGCGAGCACCAATGAAGCGACGAGTGAGATGCCACTGATGGCGTTGGTCGCCGCCATCAGTGGCGTGTGCAGCAACGGCGGAATACGGCTGATGCTCTGAAAGCCGACGAAGCCGGCAAGCAGAAACACAAAAAGCTGAATGAGGGTAGTGGAGCTCAATTCTGAACCTCGAACCTAGGCAGCGGTGCGGAGGGGCTGATCGACCCCGAGCAAGGCAGCGGTGATAGGGTCGTCATGGCGGAGTTCGAGCCCGGTCTCCTCAGAGATCAAGTGCTCGAGGAGCGCCCTGATATTCCCGCTGAACAAGCGGCTAGCGTCTTGCGCCATCAAGCTTGGCAGGTTCGTGGGCCCGAGGATCTTCACACCGGAGACCATCACAGTCTGGTCGGGTTTGGTGCGGCTAGTGTTTCCGCCCGTTTCCGCGGCAAGGTCCACGATCACTGTGCCGCGGCCAAGGCTGGTGAGGGTGTCGCCATCGATCAGCATTGGGGCTGGATGGCCAGGGATCTGCGCGCTTGTCACGATGAGTTGCATCTGCGCCAGGGTTGGTGCCAGTGCTCTACGGAGCTTCGCCTGGTCATCGGCCGACTGCTCGGCCGCGTAGCCGTTGGCCGCCTCTTGAGCCTTTATGACATTGTCCGCGGATACGAAAGTCGCGCCGAGGCTCTCGACTTGCTCACGGGCCGCTTCCCGGACATCGAAACCATGGACAATGGCGCCGAGCCGGCGCGCCGTAGCGATCGCCTGCAGGCCAGCGACACCGGCGCCTAGAGCGATCATTTTCGCAGGCCTGACGACACCCGCGGCCGTGGTCAGCATGGGCAACAAGACATCGAGTGCCCGAGCACCCTCGATCACCGCAGCATAACCGGCGACTGTTGCCTGGGAAGAAAGCACGTCCATAGCCTGCGCGCGCGTAGTGCGGGGCAACCGATCGAGGCTCAAATGCTTCAGCCCTCGCGCAGCGACCGCAGCCTTGATGGCATCGTCGCGGCCACCGAGCGAAATCAGCGTCGTCCCCGGCATGAAACTCGCTAGCTCAGATGGCGCGCGAACTGAAACCAAGACCTGAGCAGTAGAAGTTATCTGCAAACGATCATCAATTGTGGCGCCTGCCTGCACATAGTCGTCGTCAGCAAAGCCGGCCTTGCCGCCAGCTCCCCGCTCAATAACGATCGACGCGCGCTTGCTAAGGCGCCTCACATCCGCCGGCGCGAGAGCAACGCGCCATTCCCCTACCAAGCGCTCAGCCAAAATCCCGATCGCGGGACGGAAGCTATTGTTCGCCATCATTACGCTTCATGTTTTCGCCATTAAATCGGGATGCTGTCGGCTTGCATCGGTATTGGCCGGTGCGTTCAAACGATTGCGGCAAAATGGAAAGCTGGCATCGCTCGTGCAAGCAACTTGTCTTCGGCAATCTGGCCGTTTGTTTTGCAATAAGGCCGCCGCAAGAATCATTCGATGTCAGCCGTTTCGAAAATATTTGGCCAGATTACCTTTTCATGCGCGCTTTATAACGCGCATTCCCTCAAGCTTGTCCGGCAAGTGATCGGGCAAGGTCTCGCACGCGGAGATCCAGCAATCGAAGCTTTGGCGAAGGGGCTTGGACTTCTTGCTGAGTGCGACATCGCCACATAGGACGAGGCGCCCGATATGGTCGTCGTCGGATTCGGCGGAGCCGGGAAACGCCCAAGGCCGCATTTTTCATGCGCTTGCGTGTCAGGTAGTGGGGTTGCAATTAAAAGCGTACGGAATCGTTCTATATTTCAATGATTGCTTATGCCGGCGTCACCGCGAAACGGCGCCACAAGTATCTCTGAACGTAAGGCGTAGGTTCGTTGCCATCGTGGGATAAGGATTGGAGGGATTTTGTGAATACCCGTCATCTTGTCGATCCGGAGCTCTTGCCGGCTCTGGAATCGATGCTAGGTCCTCCGCTCACAGCTGAAACCCTTCCCGCCATTCGCGCGTGGGCACGGATGACGCCCGCTTCTCCGAAGAGCCAGGTCGTCGTAGAGGAGCGCTATATCCCCGGGGTGCCAGATGCACCCGATGTCAGGGTCCTGATCTATGCGCCTGTCGCCGCCACTCCAAAGGCGGGCTATCTCCATATCCATGGGGGCGGATACATATTCGGAGCCGCCGACGAATCTGACGCGGCCAATAAGGCACTCGCGGCGGACACGGGCAGCGTCGTTGTTTCGGTCGATTACCGGCTTGCACCGGAAACCCCCCATCCTGGACCGATCGAAGACTGCTATGCGGCGCTGAAATGGTTGCACGCCAACGCTGCGACGTTGGGCATCGATCCCGCGAGGATCGCGATCGGTGGCGAAAGCGCGGGCGGTGGTCTTGCTGCCGCGCTGGCGGTGCTCGCGCGGGACCGCGGCGAAGTGCCGATCGTTTTTCAGCGCCTGTTCTGCCCGATGATTGATGATCGTACCGGTTCGGTGGGCGAGCCACACCCAGTGGCTGGCGAATTTGGTTGGACTGCCGCGTACAATCGCTTCGCGTGGAAGTCTCTGCTCGGGCGGGAACCCGGCGGCCCCGATACTTCGCCTTATGCCGCCGCCGCTCGGGCCGAAAACCTCGCAGGATTGCCGCCAGCTTTCATCAGTACCAGCGCGCTCGACATCTTTCTGGACGAGAATCTCGATTATGCAAAACGGCTGGTGCGAGCCGGCGTGCCGACGGAACTGCATGTCTATCCGGGTGGGTACCATGGCTTCCAGATTATGACGCCTGAGGCCGATGTCAGCAGACGTGCGAACCGCGACGCACTCGACGCGCTGAAGCGCGCCTTGAGGTAATCGAGCTGCTGTCATCGGAATGGCGCGAAGCCCAGAGCTGTACGCTCCGTGAGCTTGGGCAGGCTTATTTCGGTTCGATATGCCGCTGAGTCCGGGGCAGCATGACCACTTCTATCCTTGGTGCTCGGCGACGGTTGCGAGGATGGTCAGGAAGCGATTGAGCGGCGGCTGAGTGCTTGATTTCCACAGGAAGCACAAGTCAGTCGGGACATCGAAATCAATCACGCGCTTCAGTACTACGTTGCCATTAGGCTCGGTCGGCAGACTGTCGAGCACGAAGGCGACGCCCAGTCCCAGCGCCACCAGGTTCAGGACCATTGGCTCCTCGAACGCCTCCTGCACGACCTTGGGCGTGAGTCCACCGGCGGTGCAGGCGGCCAGCATGCGATCGTGCAGGATCGGCGTCACTTTGCGCGGCAAGACGATGAAGTTTTCGGCCTGAAGGTCTTTGAGGCGCAGTGCACGGGCGGCGGCTAGCGGGTGGGAACTCGGCATCGCTAGAACCCAATTGTCCTTGTACAGGACGCGATGACTCAACGGCGGAGTGCCGTGGCGATAGAAGAATCCGCCGTCGATCTCACCCTTACCCAGCGCCTCCTCCATTGCGAACGCGGTCATTGGCGACAGTTCGAGCGACACAGTCGGACAGCAACGCCGAAATTCAATGAGAGCCTCCGAAACTATCGGACGACGGCAAGCAGCCGCTTGAAAACCGATCCGGAGATGCCCGAACTCACCATCCGCGGTCCTTTGGACACGTTCCTTGGCCTGCGCGATGGATTGAAGAATGCGCACCGCGTCGCTCAACAAGACGGAGC
>CAZNNJ010000320.1:0-6617 GCA_964574305.1 uncultured Rhodospirillales bacterium
GTACCAGCCTGTGGCGTCCGTCTTAGTTCTGGTGGGTCACCGTCGCCCCGGTCGGGTCGGCCAAGGTGAACGGCCCGCCGATGCTGACACCCGCGCCTGCTCCGGTCCCCTGATCGCGCGGGCCGCTGGCGACGATGCGCCACTCCACGACGACCGTGACGGCGATGATCGCCATCATCGCGATCATCAGGATCAGCAGGGCACGGTTATGGCGGCCGGTGTCGGGCATGCGCCTCATATAGACGATGCTTTTGCGGCCCGCCACTTGGGTGCGGCCTCATGTCCGGCGCAATCGCCGATTGACTCCCCCTCGGCCCCCGTCCCAAGCTTCCGTGCAACCGAATAACCAGCAGGGGAAGAGAATGCTGCCGAAGACGCTGATTTCAGCGGATTCCCATGTCGTCGAGCGCCAGAACGCCTTTACCGACATCGATCCCAAATTCCGCGACCGCATCCCCTATGAGACCGAGACGCCGGAACTGGGCGCCGCCTTGGTGATCGAGGGCATGCTGACGATGGGGTATGGCCGCTCGGTCGGCGCCGGCCTGCCCTTGCAGAAGCTGGGCAAGAAGCTGGACTGGCACGAGATCAACCCGGCGGCCTTCGATTCCGCCACAAGGCTGGACGTGCAGGACCAGGACGGGGTGCGCGCCGAGGTGATCTTCCCCACCGTCGGCATGTTCCTGCACGGGCACCCCGACATCGATTACGCCAAGGCCTGCCTCGACGCCTATAACCGCTGGCTGGTGGAGTATTGCAGCAAGGATCCCGAACGGCTGATCGGCGTGGCGCAGGTCTCGCTGCGCACGGTCGAGGACGGGTTGAGGGAGCTTCAGGAGGCCAAGAAGCTCGGCTACAAGGCCGTCATGATCCCGGGCGCGCCGCTGGTCGAGGATTACGACCATCCGATGTACGACGAGTTCTGGTCGGCCTGCGAGGAACTGAACCTGCCGGTCAATTTCCACATATTGTCCAGCCGGCGGGAAATGGCGGAGGTGATGGGCAAGGCGCGCGGGCCCAAAATCTGCGGCCATCACCGCTTCGTGCGCGGCAACCAGGACGTGATCTCGCTGTTCATCTTCGGCGAGATCTTCGAGCGCCACCCCAAGCTGCAGATCGTGGCGGTGGAGAGCGACACCAGCTGGGTCCCGCATTTCCTGACGCGGATGGACAATTCCTATCACCGCTATTTCTACATGGAGAACGTGACGCTGCCGAAGCCGCCGAGCGAATATTTCAAGACCAACGTCTATGTGACGCTGCAGGACGACTACCCGGTCGGCCAGATGACCCACCTGCTGCCGATGGACCGGGTGCTGTGGGCCAACGACTTCCCCCACGGCGACGCGATCTGGCCCTATTCATCGCAGGTGCTGGCCAAGCTGACCGAGGGCATGTCGGACCAGCATGTCAGGATGATGGTCCACGACAACGTTGCGAACCTCTATGGACTGGCGGTTTGATTACGCAGGGACGACCAGTTCGATAGGCCTGTCGGCGGCGACGATTTCGACCGGCAGGCGGCCGATGATGTCGCCGTCGCCCTGAATCCTGTGGCCGGCCGGGCTGTCGATGCGCACGCGGCGTGCGGGCACGATCCGCACGTCGTGCTGGCGCCAAAGCCTGCCCAATGCCAGCGCCGCCCCGTAGCGCGCGATATCGAACCTGCCCCCATCGAGCAGGCAGACCGAAAAACCCGGTTCCGTCAGGCGCGCCGAGGGCGCGGCGACGAACGGCCCGCCATAATGGCGCCCGTTGCAGACCACGACCCAGCGCGCTTGGAACGGAGTGCCGTCGATCTCTCCCCCGCAGGTTTCGAATCGATGGCGCCAGGACTGGTGCAGAACCTCCACTAGGTAGGCAAAGCGCCCGGTCCTGCGCTTGAGCGCGGGATCGACGTTCGCCACAACCTCCGCATCGAATCCGACACCGCCCATCATCAGGAAATACCGGCCATTGGCCTGTCCCGGATACACGCTGATCCGGCGTCCGCGGAGGATGGCCGACGCTATTTTGCCGGAGAAGGGCCTGAGGCCGATTTCCTGCGCCAGGACGTTGGCCGTGCCGAGCGGTATGATGGCCAGCGGCGGAATCGGTCCCGGCGCCGCCATCAGTCCGTTCACGACCTCGTTGATGGTGCCGTCCCCGCCCGCCACGACCAGAATGTCGGTATCTGCGTGGATGCGTGCCGCCGCCCGCTCGGCATCGCCGGGCCCCTTGGTCTCGATCACCGAAAGAGTGACGCCGGCCCCGGCCAGCGCGCGAAATGTCTTGCGCAGGCGCACGCCATGACGCTGGCCGGCGATCGGATTGTAGATCACCCGCAATCGCCGGACCGGTTTTCTTGCAGCGGCGGAGCGTGGAGTCTCACTCACGAGCACGGTCATTTTGTCTTGGGCCAGCCACGCCAGGGAATCATGCGAATCCAGGCGTATGGTAGACGAAGCGACGATAGGGCGACAGGCCTGCGTCGCCAAGCCGGCCATGACGGCCGGCCGGACTTCGAAAAGTCGGCCCATCCCCCGCGAGATTCAGCTTTCTCGGCGTCCCGGCCCGCTGTTATGACTGCGCCCATCGATTAAGGCTGTGGGGCAGCATGGATTATTTCAGGCGGTTCACATTCCTGTTCGCGACCCCGTCGTTCGACGCGGACGATCTGGAAGGCATAAGGTTCAACCAGATCGTCGAGGAGATCGAGCGCTCCGGCTTCGAGGTGGTGAAGGCGCCCAAGCTCGAGGATGCCGAGATCGCCGTCCAGACCGATGCCGCGATCGGCTGCATGGTGGTGGATTGGGGCAAGAAGGGGTTCGAGGGCAAGACCTCGGCGCTGATCAACCTGATGCGCCGGCGCGGGCTCGATTTTCCGATCATCCTCTTGATCCGCCGCAAGCGGTTCGAGGACCTGCCGGTCGAGGTGCTGGACTTCATCGACGGCTATGTCTTCCTGTCGGAGGAGACGCCGGCCTTCATCGCCAGGAACCTCGTCAGCCGGCTCAAGCAATATGCCGAGACGCTGAAGACGCCGTTCTTCGGCACGCTGGTCGACTATGCCCAGGAGGGCAACCAGCTGTGGACCTGCCCGGGCCATAATGGCGGCGTGTTCTACAGCCGCAGCCCGATCGGCCGGGTATTCATGGAGCATCTGGGCGAAGCGGTGTTCCGGGACGATCTGGACAATTCGGTGCTCGACCTGGGCGATCTGTTGACCCACGAGGGGCCCGCGCTCCAGGCGCAGAAAGAGGCGGCCAAGATCTTCGGGGCGGAAAAGACCTATTTCGTCCTCAACGGCACCTCGACATCCAACAAGGTGGCTCTGACCGCGCTGGTCACCGACGGCGACCTGGTGCTGTTCGACCGCAACAACCATAAGGCCGCCCATCACGGCGCGCTGATGATCGGCGGCGGCATCCCGGTCTATGTGCCGACCTTGCGCAACGCCTGGGGGCTGATCGGCCCGATGGACTGGGAGGCGCTGAACGAGGAGCGCCTGCGCGAACGGATCCGCACCCATCCTCTGGTCACGGACCCGGAGGCCTGGCGGAGGCCTCGCCCGTTCCGCGTCGCCGTGGTCGAACAATGCACCTATGACGGCACGATCTACAGCGCCGAGATGATCCTCAGCAGCATCGGCCATCTCTGCGACTATATACTGTTCGACGAGGCCTGGGCCGGCTTCATGAAATTCCACCCGCTCTATGCCGGCCGCTTCGCCATGGGGCTGGCGGAGCTGGGGCCCGAGGCGCCGGGCATCATCGCCACGCAATCGACCCACAAGCAGCTCGCCAGCTTCTCTCAGGCGTCGCAGATCCACATGAAGGATCGCCACATCACCGGCCAGAAACGCCGCGTCGAGCACCGGCGCTTCAACGAGAGCTTCATGCAGTACGCCTCGACCTCGCCCTTCTATCCGCTGTTCGCGTCGCTGGATGTCGGGGCGCAGATGATGAAGGGGCGGTCGGGCGAGGTGCTGTGGGACGACACGATCCGGCTGGGCATAGAGCTGCGCAAGAAAATCCGTGCGCTCGGCCGCGAGTTCGAGGAGAAGGAGCAGCGGCCGGAGCGCCGCTGGTTCTTCGATCCGTTCGTCCCCGACCGCGTGCAGATCCCTGACGTGGCGCGCGAGGGCGCGGTGCACGACGTCGCCTGGGACGCGGTGAACACCGACCTGCTGGCGACCGACCCGTCCTATTGGCGCCTGGCGCCGGGCGCCGGCTGGCATGGCTTCGATAGGGTCCCGCCGGGCTTCGCCATGACCGATCCCAACAAGCTGACCCTGCTGACCCCGGGCTTCAACCGCGACGGCACCTATGCCGAGCATGGCATCCCGGCCCCGGTCGTCGCCCAATATTTGCGCGAGAACCGAATCGTCGCGGAGAAGAACGACCTCAATTCGCTGCTCTTCCTGCTGACGCCCGGCGTCGAGGCGAGCAAGGCCGGCACGCTGATCAGCGGGCTGGTCGCCTTCAAGAAGGCGCATGACGACAACGCGCTGCTGGAAGAGGCGATCCCCGAATTCTTCCGCCGGCGTCCGGCGCGCTATGCCGGGGTGCGGCTGCGCGACCTGTGCGCCGACATGCACCGCTTCTTCCGCGACGCCGATGTCAGCGCGCTGCAGGCCAGGCAATTCTCGTTCGACCATCTGCCCGAGATCGCCCTGTCCCCCCGGGAGGCGGCTCGCCGGCTGGTGCGCAACGATGTCGATTACCTGCCGATCGACGCCATCCAAGGCCGCATCGCCACGACACCGTTCGTGGTCTATCCGCCGGGCATCGCCACCATCGTTCCGGGCGAAAGATTGACGGAGCGCGCCCAGCCGATGATCGATTACCTGAAGATGTTCGAGACCAGCTTCAACACGTTCCCCGGCTTCGAGGTCGAGATCCAGGGCGTCTACCGCAAAGTGGACCCGTCATCGGGCCGCGTCAGCCTGCACACCTATGTCGTTTCCGAATAGAGAGTCATGAGTTCGCTTCAGATCCGGCCCTCGCGCGAGGCCGACGTCGACGCCATGCTGGCGATCTATCGCCGCCATATCAGGCAGGGCATCGAGGAGGGGGTCGAGGATAGCGGGATGCCGCAGCCGAGCGACCTGCGCGACCGACGCAAGAACCTGCTCGACCGGCGCTTCCCGCATCTGGTGGCGGTCGAGGACGGCGAGGTGGTGGGCTATGCCTATGTCGTGCTGTTCCGCAAGCGGCCGGCCTACCGCTTTGCCGTCAAGCATTCGATCTATGTGCGCCACGACAGACACGGCTGCGGAGTCGGCGCGGCGCTGATGCAAGCGCTGATCGATGCCTGCGCCGCCGCGGGATTCCGCCGGATGATCGGCTATGTCGACGCCGACAACGCGGCATCGCTCGGGCTGCATGAGAAATTCGGCTTCACCCGGGCAGGCCTGCTGCCGGGCAGCGCCTATCGCTATGGACGCTGGTCGGACACGGTCCTGGTCGAGCGCTCGCTCGGCCCCGGCTCCACCACCCCGCCGCCGCCGATTCCCTTGAGGACGACGAGCAAGCTATAAGGCCTTTTGACCGGGCGTTCATTAACGGTCTTGTGGGTGACATTGCGGTCGGGGCGCTCGACGGCGTGCGATCAGGTTGATAAGTCCCCCTCTCCGCAATGAAGTTTCGAGTCGAGACATGACCGTTGCGATCGAGATGGGACACACGGCGGCGGGCGCCCCAGCTTCTCTCGACCTCGAGGAACTGCTGGCGACCCGCCTGCTGGTGCAGGGCAATTCGGGCTCCGGCAAATCCCATCTGCTGCGCCGGCTGCTGGAGCAGAGCGCCCCCTGGGTGCAACAAACCATTATCGATCCCGAAGGCGACTTCGTTGAGCTGGCCGACCGCTTTGGCCACCTGGTGATCGATGCCGAGGACCATACTGAGCGAGGTCTGCAGGTCGCCGGCGAACGGGCGCGCATCCATCGCATCTCCACCGTGCTCAACCTCGAGGGGCTCGACGCCGAGAACCAGATGCGGCGCGCCGCTGCCTTTCTCGGTGGACTGTTCGAAGTCGCCCGCGACCACTGGTACCCGATGCTCGTGGTGGTGGATGAAGCGCAGCTGTTCGCGCCGGCCGTCGCTGGAGAGGTTTCGGACGAAGCCCGCAAGCTCTCGCTCAGCGCCATGACAAATCTGATGTGCCGTGGCCGCAAGCGCGGGCTCGCGGGCATCATCGCAACCCAGCGCTTGGCGAAGCTCGCCAAGAACGTCGCGGCCGAAGCATCCAATTTCCTGATGGGCCGAACCTTCCTGGATATCGACATGGCGCGCGCCGCCGATCTTCTCGGCATGGAGCGGCGACAGGCGGACTCGTTCCGGGATCTGGAGCGCGGGCAATTCATGGCACTGGGCCCGGCCCTCTCCCGCCGTCCCTTAGGCCTGCGCATCGGCCCCACGGATACCCGGCCGCGCAATGCCACCCCACGGCTGATGCCATTGCCGGAAGCACCGCTGGAGGACGCACGTGCGATCATCCTTGCGGCTCCGCCGCCCGAGAACATCCGGCCGCAGCGCCGGTCGTCACCGGACCTCCTTGGCCAACTCATGGCGGCGAAGGCAGCAGCGCTGGAGAGCCGACCGAATCGAAGTGAAGACGATCGACGCTGTTGGCGG
>CAZNNJ010000321.1:0-6600 GCA_964574305.1 uncultured Rhodospirillales bacterium
CGATCAAGCCGACATAGCCCCAGAAAATCCCGGCCTGCATGGCCGAGATGGTAGATTTGCCGATGACGAGAGGTGGGCGGACAATATCCACCTTAGGTAGTTTGGCCGCCGCCTGATGCAATGCCTCAAGCGACAGGTTGATGCCGGGCGCGATGGCGCCGCCGCGGTAATTGCCGTCGCCGTCGATGACGTCGAAGGTCGTCGCCGTGCCGAAATCGACCACGATCAGCGGCCCGCCGATCGTGTCATAGGCCGCCACCGCATTGACCAAGCGATCGGCGCCCACTTCCTCGGGCCGATCGAGCAGAACCTCGAGCCCCAGATAGACCCCGTCCTCGCCGATGATCAGCGGGCGGGCAGAGAAGCGCTCGGTACACAGCCGGCTGAGGTTGAAATTGGCCGAGGGCACGACGCTGGCGATGATCGCCTGGTCGATATGCTTAGGGTCGATATGGTCGCGCTTCATCACCTGCTCGAGCCAGATCGCATATTCGTCGGCGGTGCGGCGCCCATCGGTCGTCGAGCGCCAGACGCCCTTGCAGTCCGAGCCGTCGAAAACGGCGAAAACAGTGTTCGTGTTGCCGGCGTCGATCGCGAGAAGCATTTTTCTTATCCCATTTCCGAAAAACGGACGCTACCGGAGACCAGGCGACGCTCACCGTCCGCCGTGGCGATGACGATCGCGCCGTTTTCATCCACACCGGTGAACGTCCCGCTGATGCCGCCGCTGGCGGTCACAGTGCCGCCGACGCCATAAGCGTGGTCCATCCAATCCTGCCGGATGGCCGCAAAGCCATTCCGAGCCCACAAGTCTACACGACGATCCAGCGCCACGACCAGAGAAGTCAGCAGACGAGACACGCGTGGAGCGCGAGTCAGCGCCGCGATGCTGGTCGCCGGGTAATCGGTCTCGCGCGGCGCCGAGGCGACGTTGACGCCGATGCCGACCACCAGCGCGGTGCGGGGCTCGTCCGGCAGCTTTTCCGCTTCGACCAGGATGCCGGCCACCTTGCGCCCGCCGGCCAGCACGTCGTTCGGCCATTTGAACTGGACCGGCACGCCAGGCGGCAAAGCCGGCGCGATCGCATCGAGGACCGCGAGCGCGGCGACGAAGGCGATCTCCGCCAAGTGGGCCGGATCGACCTTGGGCCGCAGGATGATCGAGCAATAGAGATTGCCCGGCGGCGACACCCAGCCCCGCCCGTGGCGGCCACGGCCCGACGTCTGGCTTTCGGCCCAGATCACCGCGCCCGCCGCGACACCGGCGGCGACAAGGTCGCGCGCCTCGTCATTCGTGCTGCCGACGACATCGCGCGCGATCAGCCGGTAGCCCGGCGGCAATATCGGTAAGTCGGACTCGTTCACGCCGTACTGGGATCAGTGTGTCAGCGACTGCGCGGCAGCCTGGGCCCAGCCATAGACCGGACCGACGGCATAAGCGAAAACGAGCAGGACGGTGAACAGCGCGCCGACGAATGCCGCCCCATTGACGCTGGCCCCGGCCTCGCGGTCCAGAGGCTCGGCCGGCGGATCGAAATAGACGATCTTGATGATCCACAGATAGTAGAACATCGACACGACACTGATCGCCGCGCCTAGCGCCGCCGTCACATAGAAGGAATTGGCCACGGCCGCCGTTGCCGCATGGTTGCCCGCGTCGATCGCCGCGAGAAACACATAGAGCTTGCCGAGGAAGCCGGCGAGCGGCGGGACGCCGCCCAGCGAGAACATGAAGATCGCCATCGCCAGCGCCAAGCCTGGCCGGCTCTGGGCCAAGCCGGCGAGGTCCGAAATCTGCTCCACCATCCGGCCGCCGCGCCGCATCGCCATGATCACCGCGAAGGCGCCGCCGGTCATAAACAGATAGATGGTAAGATACATCAGCACCGCCTCGACGCCACGCTCCGTCCCCGCGGCAAGGCCGAGCAGGATGTAGCCGACATTGGAGATCGAGCTGTAGGCCATCAGGCGCTTGATGTTGCGCTGGACGATGGCGGCATAGCCGCCCCATGCCATGGAGGCGATCGAGATGGCGAGCAGCACCTGCTGCCAGGCCTGGGTCTCCGGCCCAAAGGCGCTGACCATCAGGCGGACCAGAAGCGCCATCGCCGCAACCTTGGGCGCGACCGCGAACATCGCCGTGACCGGCGCCGGCGCGCCCTCATAGACATCGGGCGTCCACATATGGAACGGCACGGCCGAGACCTTGAAGATCAGGCCCGAGGCGACCAGGGCCATGCCGATCCACAGGCCCACGGTCTGCACGCCCTCGGCCGGGTGGAACGCCGCCAACTTCTCGAAGCTGGTGGTGCCGGTGAAGCCGTAGACCAGCGTGGCGCCATAGAGCAGCATGCCCGACGCAAGCGCGCCGAGGACGAAATATTTGAGGCCGGCTTCGACCGAGCGGATCGCGTCGCGATGGAAGGCGGCCAGCACATAGAGGGCGAGGCTCTGCAACTCCAGCCCGACATAGAGCGAGATGATGTTGTTGGCCGAGATCATCAGCATCATGCCGACGGTGGCGAGCAGGATCAGCACCGGGAATTCCGGCCGCTGCAGCTTCTCCCGCTCCAGATAGCCCATCGCGATGACGATGGCGAAACCAGAGCCCAGGAGCACCAGCACCTTCATGAAGGCGGCGTATTTGTCGACGATGAACAGATCCTCGAATCCGGTGGCGCGCGTCGCGTCGGTCATCAGCACCAGGACGATGGCGACGACGCAGCTTGCCGCCGACAGGATCGAGACCAGGTTGGTCGCGCGTTCCTTGCCGAAGGTGCCGACCATCAGCAGGATCAGGCTGAGGCCGGCAAAGACGATTTCCGGCAGGGCGATGCCGAATTCAGGAATGGCTGCGGTCATCGGGAAGCCTCGACCTGGACGGCGGGAACAGCGGCTGTGCGCGGCACATGGCCGGTCGCCTGCTGCTGATGCTGGACGATCTGGGCCACGGACGGGTCGATCAGGTCCTTGAAGGAGGACGGGTAAATGCCCATCCACAGGGTCAGCGCGACCAGCGGGGCGAAGAAGGCGAGCTCCCGTCCGTTGAGATCGGGCATGGCGCGGACATCGTCCTTGGTCACCTCGCCGTAGAACAGGGCACGGTAGAGCACCAGCATGTAAGCGGCGCCCAGGATCACGCCGGTGGCAGCGAGGAAGGCAACCCAGCGATTGACCTGGAAGGCGCCGACCAGCGCCAGGAACTCACCGACGAAGCCTGACGTGCCCGGCAGGCCAACCGAGGCCATGGTGAAAATGAAGAAGACCAGCGCATATTTCGGCATGGTCCGCGCCATGCCGCCATAGCGGGCGATCTCGCGGGTGTGCATCCGGTCATAGACGACGCCGACGCAGAGGAAGAGCGCGCCCGAGACGATGGCGTGAGACAGCATCTGGAACACCGCGCCGTCCATGCCTTGCTGGGTGAGCGTAAAGATACCCATCGTCACGAAGCCCATATGGGCGACTGACGAATAGGCGATCAGCTTCTTCATGTCCTTCTGCACCAGCGCCACCAGCGAGGTGTAGACGATCGCCACCACCGACAGGGTGAACATGAAGGGCGCGAAATAGGCGCTGGCGTCGGGCAGCATCTGCACCGAGAAGCGGATGAAGCCATAGCCGCCCATCTTCAAGAGTACCGCCGCCAGGATCACGGAGCCCGCGGTCGGCGCCTCGACATGGGCGTCGGGCAGCCAGGTGTGGACCGGCCACATCGGCATCTTCACCGCGAAGGAGGCGAAATAGGCCAGCCACAGCCAGATCTGCAGCTCGCGGCTGTAGGGCGCCTGCAGCATGACGAGGAGGTCAGTGGTGCCGGTCTTCAGATACATGGCGAGGATCGCCAGCAGCATCAGGACCGAGCCGAGCAGCGTGTAAAGGAAGAACTTGAAGGCCGAATAGACCCGGCGCGGCCCGCCCCAGATGCCGATGATCAGGAACATCGGGATCAGCACGCCTTCGAAGAAGACATAGAGCAGGATGGTGTCGAGGGCGGTGAACATGCCCACCATCATCACTTCCAGCACCAGCATGGAGATCATGAACTCGCGCACGCGGTCATGGATGGCATGCCAGGACGACAGGATGCAGATCGGGGTCAGGAAGGTGGAGACCAGCACGAACCAGATCGAAATCCCGTCGACACCCTTCTGATAGATGATGCCAGTGCCGGGTATCCACTCGGCCCGCTCGATCAGCTGGAAGCCGGGATTGGCCGGGTCGTAATAGACCAGGATGACCAGCGACAGGATGAAGGTGATCACCCCGGTGCCGAGCGCGGTGATGCGGATGTTGCGCAGGCCGGCCTCGGTCTGCGGCAGGAAGGCGATCAGCAGCGCGCCGACGAGCGGCAGGAAGGTGACGTAAGAGAGAATCGGGAACGGCGCCATGGCTTACACGCCCCCGAGGACGAGATAGAAGGTGATGAGGATCAGCACGCCGACCAGCATGGCCAGCGCGTAGTGGAACAGATAGCCGCTCTGCAGCCGGCTGAATCCGGCCGAGGCGCTGCGCGTCGCGCTGGCGATCCCATCCGGCCCGTAGGCATCGATGGTGCCCATGTCGCCGCGCTGCCAGAACACCCGGCCGAGGTCGAAGGAGCGGTTCACGACCAGCGCGTCATAGAGCTCGTCGAAATAGTATTTTCGGAAGATCAGCTGGTGCAGCAGCGACAGGTTGTTCGCCCAAGCGGCCGGCCAGGCCGGCTTCACGGAGTAGAAGACCCAGCCCAGGAAGATGCCGAGCACGCCGGCCACCAGCGGCAGGAACCCTACCCATTCCGGCCCCTGATGAGCGGCCCCAATGCTGTCATGCCCCTTGGCGACGAAGATCGACGCGCCCCAGAACTCCTCCCGGCCTTCACCGACAAACAGGTTGTAGCCCAGCATGCCGGCGAAGACGGCGCCGATCGCGAGCACGACCAGCGGCAGCAGCATCACCGGCGGCGATTCATGCGCATGCTCCATCGTGTGATGGTCGGCGCGCGGCTCGCCATGGAAGGTCATGATGAGCAGGCGCCAGGAATAGAAAGCGGTGAAGAAGGCACCCATGACGCCAAGCGTATAGGCGAACTTACCGACCGCCCCACCCTGCCACGCAGCCTCCAGGATCATGTCCTTGGAGTCGAAGCCCGCGAAGCCGATGATGGTGAACGGAATGCCGATGCCGGCCAGCGCGAGGGAGCCGACATACATCAGCACGCCGGTCTTCCAGATCACCCGCCACAGGCCGCCCATCGTGCGCATGTCCTGGTTGCCGCCCACGGCATGGATCACCGAACCGGCGCCGAGGAACAGCAGCGCCTTGAAGAAGGCGTGGGTCATCAAGTGGAAGATCGCGGCGCTATAGGCCGACACGCCGATGGCGAAGAACATGTAGCCTAGCTGGCTCATCGTCGAATAGGCGATGACCCGCTTGATGTCGAACTGGGTGAGGCCGATCGTGGCGGCGACGAAGGCGGTGAGCGCCCCGACGATCGTCACCACCTCCAGCGCCATCGGCGACTGCTCGAACAGGGGCGAGCAGCGGGCCAGCATGAAAACGCCGGCGGTCACCATGGTCGCGGCATGGATGAGGGCGGAAACCGGGGTCGGCCCCTCCATCGCGTCGGGCAGCCAGGTGTGGAGGCCGAGCTGGGCCGACTTGCCCATGGCGCCGACGAACAGCAGCAGGCAGCAGGTCGCCAGCATGTCGGCCTGGGCACCGAGGAAGGTGAAATGCATGCCGACCTTGGAGGCCGCCGCGGCGAAGACCGGGTCGAACTGAACGGAATCGAAGATGAAATAGACCGCCATGATTCCGAGCGAGAAGCCGAAATCGCCGACGCGGTTGACGACGAAGGCCTTGATCGCCGCCGTGTTCGGGGCCGGCTTGTCATACCAGAAGCCGATCAGCAGATAGGAGGCCAGACCGACACCCTCCCAGCCGAAGAACATCTGGACGAAATTGTCCGCCGACACCAAGGCCAGCATGAAGAAGGTGAACAGGTTGAGATAGGCCATGAAGCGCGGGATATCGCGGTCATGCGCCATGTAGCCGATCGAATAGATATGGACCATCGACGACACGACGGTGACCACCGCGATCATCACCACTGACAGCGTGTCGAGCCTGATCGCCCAGTCGACTTGCAGCGAGCCCGAGCCGAACCAATGGAACAGGTGAACCGTATGCACCTGATGATCGAGCGCGACCGTGACGAACAGCCAGACGGCGACGACGGCCGACAGCAGGACCATGCCACAGGTGATCAGCTGCGAGGGCCGGTCGCCCAGGGCGCGGCGCCCGAACAGGCCTACGATGGCGGCGCCGGCAAGCGGCGGGAGTACAGCCAAGGCTTCCAACATGGTGCGCTCAGCCCTTCATTGTATTGACGTCTTCAACCGCGATGGAGCCGCGGTTGCGGAAATAGATCATCAGGATCGCCAGCCCGATCGCCGATTCCGCCGCGGCGACGGTCAGCACGAACATGACGAAGACCTGGCCGAACAGGTCGCCCAAAAAGGCCGAGAAAGTGACGAAATTGATGCTGACCGACAGCAGGATCAGCTCGATCGACATCAGGATGATGATGACGTTCTTCCGGTTCAGGAAGATGCC
>CAZNNJ010000322.1:0-6592 GCA_964574305.1 uncultured Rhodospirillales bacterium
CGTGCCTATAATGACTGGCTGACGGACTGGTGCGCGATCGCGCCCAAGCGCTTCCTGGCGCAGTCCTCGCTGCCCTTCTGGGATGTCGAGGCGACCGTGAAGGAGATGGAGCGCTGCGCCAGGCTCGGCCATCGCGGCATCGTGATGTGCGGCGAGCCGGAATATTTCAACCTGCCCAAGCTGACCGACCCGCATTGGGATCCGCTGTGGGCCGCGGCCCAGGACATGGAACTGCCGGTCAACTTCCATGTCGGCACCGGCGACATGTGGTACACGACGATGATGCATGAGCGCGTGGGCGAGCATGCGCATTTCGCCTCCATGGGGGCGCTCTTCTCCCTCAATAACGGCGCGGTCATCGCCCAGATCGTCTGTGGCGGGATCTGCCACCGCTTCCCGAAGCTCAATTTCGTCTCGGTCGAAAGCGGCGTCGGCTGGTTGCCCTTCTTGATGGCCAGCCTCGACTATCAGTGGAAGAATTGCGGCGTCGCCAGTGAGCATCCGGAATACAAGCTGCTGCCCAGCGAATTCATCAAGCGGCAGGTCTATGGCAGCTTCTGGTTCGAGGTCGACACGATGAAGTCGGCGATCGAGCTGATCGGCGCCGACAACATCCTGTTCGAGACCGATTTCCCGCACCCGACCAGCATGAGCCCCGGCCCGGCGACCTCCGCGATCCGGCCGGACGATTTCATCGAGCTCGCCTTCAACGGCGTGTCGCGGGAGGACACGGCCAAGATCCTGCACGGCAACGCCGCGCGCATCTATCACCTGGACTGAGGAATGCGATCGGACGCCGCCCCCAAACGCGGCGTCCGCAATCGGGGAGGCCATAAGGCCATGGGGAAGGGAACCGAGTGAGCGACTATTTCGACATGTCGGGAAAGGTCGTCCTGATTACCGGCGGCAGCCGCGGCCTGGGATTCGAGATGGCCAAGGGCTTC
Source organism: uncultured Rhodospirillales bacterium (assembly GCA_964574305.1). Lineage (GTDB taxonomy): Bacteria > Pseudomonadota > Alphaproteobacteria > BOG-932 > Roseiterribacteraceae > BOG-932. Next base: position 945 of record CAZNNJ010000322.1, read on the forward strand.
GCCACGCAGGGGGCGGATCTGATCGTCACCAGCCGCAAGGTCGACGACTGCCGCGAGGCGGCGGCGGCGATCGAGCGGATGGGGCGGCGGGCGCTGGCCGTCGGCTGCCATGTCGGGCGCTGGGATGAGATCGACCGGCTAGTCGCTGCCGCCTATGACGCGTTCGGCCGGGTCGATGTGCTGGTGAACAATGCCGGTATCGCCCCGGTCGCGCCGTCCTCGCTCGAAACCAGCGAGGACCTGATCGACAAGACCTTCGCGGTCAATTTCAAGGGCCCGTTCCGCCTCTGCGCGCTGATCGGCAGCCACATGGCCGCGGGCGACGGCGGCAGCATCATCAACGTCACCTCGACCGGCGCCATCCATCCGGAGCCGGAATTCGGTCCCTATGCCGCGGCGAAGGCGGCGCTGAACGTCGTGACCAAGAGCTTCGCGCTCGAATACGGTCCGGCGGTGCGGGTCAACGCGATCATGGCGGGGCCGTTCTGGACCGACATCTCCAAATCCTGGCGCGAGGAGGTCGACAGGAATTCGACCTCGGCGATGAAGCGCATCGGCCGGCCGGAGGAGATCGTGACCACCGCGCTGTATCTCGCCAGCCCCGGGTCCAGCTACACCACCGGCACGGTCATCGAGCTGTCCGGCGGGCTGCGCTAGACCGTCATGGGCGAGGCGGCGAAGAAATATCTGGGCGAGACCGTCGAGGTCAAAGAGGCCCACAAGTTCGACGTGAACCGGCTCGACGGATTCCTCGCTGGGTCCGTCGCCGGCTATCGCGGGCCGCTGACCGTCCGGCAGTTCGAGGGCGGCCAGTCCAACCCGACCTATCTGCTGACCACTCCCGACCGCAAATACGTCCTCAGGCGCAAGCCGCCGGGTGTGCTGCTCAAATCGGCCCACGCCGTCGACCGCGAATTCCGTGTCATCCAGGCCCTGGGCAGCGCCGGCTTTCCCGTGCCCGAGGCGCTGGCCTTCTCGGCCGACGAGACGGTGATCGGCACGATGTTCTACGTCATGAGCCATGTCGACGGCCGGGTGTTCAAGGACTCGTCGATGCCAGACCTCGACCGCGACGCGCGGGCCGCGGTCTTCGATTCGGCCAACCGCACGCTCGCGGCCCTGCACACGGTGGATTACGCGGCGATCGGGCTCGGCGATTTCGGCCGGCCGGGCAATTATTTCGCCCGCCAGATCGCGCGCTGGTCCCAGCAGTACGATGCCTCCAGGACGGAGGAGATTCCGGAGATGGACCGGCTGATCGCCTGGCTGCCCGGCGCGGTGCCGGAAGGCGACGCGGCCGCCTGCCTGCTGCACGGCGACTTCTCCTTCCACAATTTGCTGGTCCATCCGACCGAGCCCAGGGTAGTCGCGGTGCTGGACTGGGAGCTGTCGACCGTCGGCCATCCCATGGGCGACCTGATGTATCACATGATGGAATGGTATCGCCCGGAGGGGATCGACGTCCGCGGCACGCTGAAGAACAAGGATCTGGCCGCGCTCGGAATTCCGGACGCCGATCGTTACGCGGCCCTCTATGCGCGGCGCGCGGGAACCAGGCTCGACGGCAATCTCGCCTTCTATCGCGCATACAATCTTTTTCGTGTCGCCGCGATCCTGCAGGGCGTCGCCGCACGCCTGCGCCAGGGGATCGCCGCCTCGGCCGACGCCGCCGAACTCGCGCTCAGAGTTCGTCCGATTGCCGTCGCCGCCTGGGCTGAGGCGCGCGAAGCCGGCGCCATTTAGGTAGAATTATCAAATGGATGGATCGAAACATGGGCCATGCGCAAATTTGTTGACATTCGGTATAATCATGATCATGATTATTCTTAATTAAGGCAGGGAGTGAATCAGCGCGAGGGCCGTCCGGCTGGAATTTCGAAGGGCGCGCTGTACTGGAATCGGCAAAATTTTCGTGCAAGCGAGACAGCGGATGCATGCCGCGGTTCCGCGCTCAAGACGGTATCGGCGCCGTGATCGGTGCCGAGCGACAAGAAGGGGGAGAAGGATGCTCAAAACACCAAAATCAACAATCGGACTCGCGTCTCTGTTTGTCGGCGGGCTGGCGCTTGCCGAGGCGGTGCCGGGTTTCGCGCAATCCGCGCCTGCCGACCAGGCGCAGCCCGCGGCCGCGGCCGGCGGCCTGGAGGAAGTCGTCGTCACCGCGCGCAAGCGGCAGGAGAATGTCCAGAACGTTCCGGTGGCGATCACCGCGATCAGCGGCTCCATGATGCAGCGCTACGATCTCGCCAGCCTGGAGAACATCGCCCAGGTGACGCCCCAGCTGGTCGTCGTGCGCGGGTCGAGCGGCAGCGGCGCCGATCTCAGCCTGCGCGGCATCGGCTCGAACTTCACCTCGATCGGCATCGAGCAGTCGGTCGCAGTCAATATCGACGGCGTCTATTACGGGCAGGGCCGCATCATCAACGAAGGTTTCTTCGACATGCGGCAGGTCGAAATTCTGAAAGGGCCGCAGGCGCTGTTCTTCGGCAAGAATGCCACCGCCGGCGTGATCTCCTTCACCTCGGCCGATCCCGGGGACAGCTTCGAGGCGATGGGACGGCTGGGATATGAAACCACCGCCCAGCAGGTGATCGGCGAAGGCTATGTGTCGGGCCCGATCAACGACAAGGTGGGGCTGCGCCTGGCGATCCGCGGGTCGGACATGTCGGGCGGTTATGTTCAGAACAATGCGCCCTCACGGACATATACCACGCTGGATGTGTCGCATGGCTTCGCGGCCACCACTCATGCCGATCCGTCGCCAGATCGCGACGGACCGCAGGAGGGGGATCTGCTCGGCCGGATCACCGCCAGATTCTTGCCGACCGACGATCTGACGGTCACGCTCAAAGGGTCCGCCGACCGCTATCGCGTCACCGATGCGACCTGGAACAACGTTCTGTTCTACTGTCCGCAGGGTTCGGCGCAGGTCAATCCGGGCCAGACGTGCAATCGCAACTGGACCCAGCAGAACAACAACGTGCCGGCCGACGTTGCCGCGACCAACCCCATCCTGAACCGGCACAATGGCGGCCTTTATCAGGACTATGACTCCTACGCGCTGACCGGCAACGTCGCCTATAATCTCGACGACGTCTCGCTGTCATGGGTGACCGGCTACCACCATTTCGTGAATTATTTCCTCGGTGATTACGACGATACGGGGAATCCCAGCGGCGTCTGGGGCGCGGAGCGTTCGGAATATCATGCCTTTTCGACCGAGGCGCGGGCGCAGACGACGTTCGATGGGCCGCTCAACGCCATGACCGGCTTCTATTACCAGTCCACGGAACTCGACTTCCATCAGCTCGTGCTGTTTCCCGGCGGGCTGTCCAACCTCTCCCTCGCCGATCCGGCGAACCGCTATGTGACGCTGGAGAAACTGTCGCAGACCGATGGCGAAACCTTTGCCGGCTTCGCCCAGGGCATCTGGAAGTTCCTGCCCGATTTCGAGCTCACGGCCGGGCTGCGCTACACCCACGAAACCAAGAACTCCTTCTTCGTCCAGCCCTATGTCGTCGGACCCTACAGCACGGCCGGGGGCGGCCCCTTCGTCCAGGGCCAGTATCTGCGGGCCGACCAGGGCTTCAACAATCTGGTGCCCGAGGCGACGATCAGCTGGAAGCCGGAGACCAACCTGACGCTCTATGCCGCCTATAAGGAGGGCTTCAAGTCGGGCGGTTTCTCGGGCAGCGCCCTCTACAGCGCCAACACGACCGTCAACGATCTCGCCTTCGGGCCGGAACGGGTGCGCGGCTATGAGGTGGGCGCGAAATCGACCTGGCTCAACGGCCGGCTGAGGGTCGACGGCGATCTCTTCACTTTCCGCTATACCGGACTGCAGGTCGACTTCTTCGACGCGTCGAAGCTCCAGTACCAGACCTTCAATGCCGGCTCAGCCACGACCCAGGGTGCCGAGATGGATGTGGAGTGGGCGCCGAAGGAGGTCGAAGGCCTGATCCTGCACGGCACCGCGGCCTATGACCTGTCGACCTACGGCAGCTTCGACGACGCGCCATGCTATGACGGCCAGACGCCGGCCCAGGGCTGCAACGTGACCCGCTTCACCAGCCCGGTGAGCCATCTGCTGGGCGCCCGGCCCTGCAAGGTCGGCACGGAGGTCTGCAATGCGCAGAACCTTTCCGGCTCGCCCACCGCGCTGGCGCCGCGCTGGACCATGTCGCTCCAGGCCGACTACGACTTCCCGATCCAGAACAATCTGATCGTCGGCCTATCGGGGGCCGTCCACTATAGCGGCGCCTATAAGCTGTCGGCGATCGACATTCCGGTCGATACCCAACCGGGATACGCCACCCTGGACGCCACGATCAGCCTGGGCAGCGACGACGACCGCTGGCAGGTCTCGCTGATCGGCAAGAACCTGACCAACACCTATGTGCTCTACGGCGCGTACGATGCCTCGGGTTCGGGCGGCAAGACCGGAACACCGGCCGGTTTCCACGGCGACCAGATCGGCTTCCCGGGCAATCCGCGGACGTTCGAGCTTCAGGCAACCGTCAAATACTGATCCAGGGGCGGCGCCGGTCGGACATCCGATCGGTGCCGCCTTCTCCGTTCGCTGGTTTTGGGTTGGAAATGGCGGCTGCGACCCTTGAATGCGATCTGGTCGTGATCGGCGCCGGGATGGCCGGCCTGACGGCGGCCGGCTGGGCGGCGGAGCGCGGGGCGCGCGTGGTCGTGGTCGAAAAGGCGCCCGATATCGGCGGTTCGGCCATCCTGTCCGGCGGCGTGGTCTGGACCGCGACGTCGGCCGAAAAGATGCGGCTGCACGGGCGAGGGCAGCCATCCCTGGCGCAGGTCGTGCTCGACGAATATCCTGCCGCCATCCAATGGCTTCGATCCCGCGGCATCGAGATGACCCCGGCAATGACCGTCCTGCACGGCCGGGGCTATCAGATCGACATCGTGAACCATTTCGAAGGCTGCCGGTCCCTGGTGACCCAGCATGGCGGCCATGTGGTCACGGATACGACCACGACTGCGCTGCTGACCGGCGATGACGGCCGGGTGCTCGGCGTGCGGACCAGCCACGCCGATGGCGAGGTCGATGTGCAGGCCGGCTGGACGATGCTGGCGACCGGCGGCTACCAGGGCTCCCCTGAGCTGCGCGCCAGGTTCATCCACGAAAACGCGCGCAACATGCGCCTGCGCGCCAACACGGCTAGCACCGGCGACGCTCTGTCATTGGCGAAACAGGCCGGTGCGGACGTGCGCGGCACCAATCCCGGCTTCTATGGACATCTGGTCAGCGAGTGCCCGTATTGGGGCGACCCGCGGCTCTTCACGATGCTGACGCAATATCACAGCGACCAGGCATTGCTTCTCAACGAGCGCGGGCTTCGTTTCTGCGACGAAAGCCTCGGCGATCATACGAACACCTATTTCACGGTCTTGCAGGACAATGCGCGGGCGCTCTGCTTCTGGGACGCGCGTGTCCAGGCCGATCATGCGACCCGGCCCCTCATCGACGCCGTCGTGCGGATGGACAAGATCGCGACTGCGCTGGAGCATGGCGGCAAAGGCTGGGCCGGCGTCACACTGGACCAGATCGCTGCCTTCGCCTCGGCCCAGGGCTGCAACGGCGCATAGTTGCTTCTCTCGATCTGCACCGACAATGACTGAGCCAC
>CAZNNJ010000323.1:0-6579 GCA_964574305.1 uncultured Rhodospirillales bacterium
ATACTCCCGGCACCTAGGCCGCGGTCCCGCTGCCGATCACCGAATCCAGGACGCCGATCTCGAATTTCGGGATGAAGACATTCCCCGCCAGCGCCAGCGCCACGTCCTTTACATCGGGAAGCAGGAGCGAATTCAGCGATCCGACGCAGGCGATGGCATTGCGCAGGCTTTTCCAGACCTCGAAAAAGCGCGCCGATTTTTCGTCGAGCGTAAAGCGGGCACCCGCCCGGTAGGCATCGAGGAAAGCCGTCCAGGCGCCCAGGTCGTGCATGAACGGCTTCACATAGATCAGGTCCTCGACCGGGTCGCTGTAATGGCTGAATTCCCAGTCGAGCAACACCCTCACCTCATCGTCGCGCATCAGGATGTTGTGGAAGCCGACATCGCCGTGGACCCGGCAGGCAGGACGGCCGGCGAGATCGTCGACATGGTCTGTCAGCCAGGACAGGCCGAACGCAATGCCTGGATGCGGACTGCGCTCGCGCTCTTCGAGGCGGCGCTGCAGGGCAGCGATGTCGGCGCGGATGGCGTCGCGCACATCGAAATCGGGCTTCTCAGTCGAGGAATGGAGCAGCGCCAATGCGCGGGCCAGGCTTTCTGCCCATCTGAGTCGCTTGGCCTCATCCTTAGGTATGTTGAGATGCGCCGGCTCGCCTTCAACGAATTCGACCGCCATGAAGGCGGTATTGAACCGTTGCGTGTCGGCCTCGAGCCAAAGCAGCTTGGGTGCCGGAACACCAGCGGCCAGGACCTGCTCGATCGCCCGATATTCGTCCACGACGCTCGATCCGGTCGGCAATCCGGCGCCGTCCTTCCGGATCACGATCCTGGTTTCCCCGGCGGCCGCGCCGAGCGTCACGATATAGGTCTCCTTGGAGAACCCGCCCATCAGCCGCTTCAGATCGAGGACGCGAACCTCCCCTTGGTCCGGGAAACGGGCATGCAGATAGGTTTCGAGGGTCGGCGCCGTCAGATAGATCGACCGCTCCCCACCCTCTTGCCGATTGCTGCGGCCGCCCTGGTACGCGGAATGCGGGCCATCGCCGATGGAGGGGTCGAGCGGCTCATGATAGGCGACCAGAAAGTCCCGGATCTGCCGCGCCGCCCGGACTTCCGCCTCCGCCGTTGGCCTCTCGCCGCCGCGATGCCCGGCCCCCAGCGCGGCGACCAGCTCAGCGCCTACGCTGCCTTCCCAACGATCCGGCCAATTCCGCCGTACCTCCGCCGCACCAGCCTTGCGCAAAGCGTCCGCCAGTGCCGGCGCCAGGACCTGCTCCCCTGCCTTGATGCGCGCGAGCGCGGCGGGGTCATAACCGGCGCGCGCCACCTCGTAGCCCAGCACGGCGGCCGCCATCTGCGCCTCGGTCACCTGATGCGGCGACAGCGCATCGGAAAGCGCCAACCGCTCCAGGAATGCGCGTATCGACACCAGAGACTTGACCGTGATCTCGTCCATCATCCTCTCCACGCGACCAGCGGACGCCGGTCAGCCTTCCCCGGCCGGGCTGATCATGCCGATGAGCCGTCGTTCGACGATCGACCCGGCCTCTTCGACGATCCGGTCGATCAACTCCCGAACGGTGGGCACATCCCGGATAAGGCCCTGAACCAGGCCCGCCGTCCAGATGCCGCGCTCGATATCGCCGGTCTCCAGTCCTTCGCGGCCCCGCGCGCCGGAGACCAGATGGCGGATGTCGTCGAAGGCGCACCCGTCACGCTCCCGCTGGATGACCTCCTCGCTGATGCGGTTCCTGGCAACCCGCGCCGTATTCTTCAGCGTCCGGAAGATCAGCGCGGTCGCGCGCTCGTCGTTAGCGACCAGCGCTTGTTTGAATGCATCGTGGATCGGCGCTTCCTGGGTCGCGCAAAATCGGGTGCCCATATTGATCCCGTCAGCGCCCAGCGCCAGCGCCGCGATCAGGCCGCGTCCATCGCCAAAGCCGCCGCTCGCGATGATCGGCACGGTGACGCGGTCCGCGGCGGCCGGAATCAGGATCAGCCCTGGAATGTCGTCCTCTCCAGGGTGGCCGGCGCACTCGAAGCCATCGATCGAAATCGCGTCGACGCCCATGCGCTGCGCCGACACGGCATGGCGGACCGCAGTGCATTTGTGGATGATCCTGATGCCGTTGGCCTTGAAATCGTTGATATGTTCCTCCGGCCTGTAGCCTGCGGTTTCGACGATCTTCACCCCGCTCTCGATGATCGCCCGGCGATATTCCGCATAGGGCGGCGGGGTGATGGTCGGAAGAATGGTGAGGTTCACGCCGAACGGCTGATCCGTCATCTCCCGCGTGCGGGCGATTTCCTTGGCCAAAGCCTCAGGCGTCGGTTGGGTAAGGGCGGTCAGCATGCCGAGCGCTCCGGCATCGGCAACCGCGGACACGAGCTCGGCCCGCCCCACCCACTGCATCCCGCCCTGGACGATCGGGTGGCGGATCCCGAACATCTCCGTGAAGCGCGTCCGGAACAAAGAAGCCGGCTGAGGTCGTGCCGCCCGCGCGGCGACACTCTCGCCGGCTGCGGATGAAGCCCTCACGATGACCCGCCAAACCGATATCTGAGCTCAAACCCATACATCCGGGGCGTTCCCACGGTGACGGCATCGCTTCCCAGCGAAACGCCCTGTGCCAGGCCACCGACATAATAGACGCGGTCACCCAGATTCTTGACGAATGCGCCGAGGCTGAGGCTCGAGCCGAACATGTCGGTCCAGTCGTAGCGGAGGTTGACCAGCCCATAGCCCGGAAGCTTTGTGTTGGGCAGGATGGTACTGCCGTTGTTCGAATACCATTGACCGGTTTGGGCATAGAGGTCGGCGCGCAGGGACATGGCGCCCCATTCCTCCGGCGCCGGCAGCATCACCCGGCCATAGAGAGAGCCCGAAGCACGCGGCGTGTCACCGTACGGACCGAAGATATATTTCGTGCCGAAGATCAGCGACGTGTTGTCCGTGTAACGGGCATAGTTGTAGGCGCCCGCCGCACCGAGATCGAGCCAGTCGGTCGCCTTGATGGCGGCATCGAATTCGGCGCCCGTCACCTCGGCCGACGGCACGTTGATCGTGACCGCGATCGAATGCCCGTTCAGCGACGGGAATTCCGCGCGCTGCACATTGTCGATCCATTGATCGTAGACGGCCACATTGACATGCGCGGCGCGTCCGAGAATCCGTCCGCCATATTTGAGACCGAGTTCGACATCGCGCGTGTATTCCGGGGCGTACTCGTCTCCGCCGCCAGCGGCCTCGGCGTTGATCGGCGGCGCGACACCGTTGAGGCCGCCGCTCCGCCAGCTGCGCCGGCCCTGAACATAGACCATCAGATCCGGATCGATTTGATAGGAGACGCTGGCCAGCCAGCTCGGATTGCTGAAATAGATCGTTTGCGGGGCGGCCGGATACGAGTCCGATCCCGGCAGCTGCGCCAGCTTGAACGTCTCCCAGGAATATCGATAGCCGGCGGTGAAGCTCAGCCCGTCGATCCCGGTCGCCTGGCTCAGATCGTAGGTTCCCTGCGCATAGAGCGCCTCCGTGGAATCCTTGGTCTCGAAGTGGGAATCGACGGACGACAGGACCCCGAGCGGCCCGAGATTGAAATAGGACTGAGGGTAAAGGATCTGCGTGTCGGTGTTCTGATAGAACGCGCCGACCGTATATTTCAGCTGGTCGTCGAAGAGATCGCCTTGGGCCTGGACTTCTTCCGACACCCCATCGATGTTTTGCCGGTTTCCGATTTCTCCCGTCGCCAAGTTCTCCGTGTACTGAATCCCGTAAGGCGTCCCGTTCTCGGACGACAGGTCGCGCGAATTGTCATATGAGAAGCCGAAGATATTCTTCAGCCGCAAATTCGGCGTCACGTCATATGTCGTGCTGTTGGTGACATAATATCCATGCTCCCTGTGCAGGGAGCCCTCGATATCCTTGACGGAATAAGGACCAAGCGCTTTCTGCACGGCGACGTAGCCCAGCGCGCCGGTCGCCGGCACGAGCGGGTTGGCCTTCAGATAGGCCGCCCAGGCCCCCGGGATGCCGAAAGCCTTATCCAGAATCGGGCTATACAGCGTTGCCGCGGTGCCCGTCGGGGAGACGTATGAGGCGATCTCGCCGGTGTTGTTGCCCAGGGAATGTATATATTCGAAAACGATCGAATTCTTGATGTCGTCGGTAGGCTGCCAGGTCAGGGAGAAGCGGATATTTTGGCGATCGACGGCTCCCAGCCACTGGTCGTAGTAGAGATTATGGATATAGCAGTCGCGATTGGTCGCAACAAAGGCAATGCGACCAAGAAGCGTTTCTGCGAAGATCTGGACGGTGATCGCCCCCTGCTCTTCATACGCGTTGTAATTCCCGTAGCCAGCCTGAAGGTAGCCACCGAAATCGGGCCCGGGCTTCACCGTGGTGTAGAGCACGGCGCCGCCGGTGGTATTCCGGCCGAACAGCGTCCCTTGCGGCCCTTTCAGCACCTGGATCGAGTCCAGGTCGAAGAACGCGCCGGCACCGCCGGTGTAGAGTTGGACCTCGTTGATATAGGGGACGACGGCGGTCGCCGAACCGGTATAGGCGTCGACGGTCTGGCCACGGATCGAGAAGGTCAGCGTGTTCTGGTTTTCCGTCTCACGGACGGTAAATCCGGGGACGGTCAACTGCAGATCCGCCTCCGTATGGATGCCCTGCTCGCGAAGCTGCTGCGGGGTGAACGCGGTGACCGCGGTCGGCACCGTCTCGAGCTTCTCCTCGGTCCGGCGGGCCGTCACGATGATTTCCTCCGCCGCGGCGCTGTCGGCCGGCGCCGGACCTTGCGCATGAACCGCGGTGGTGCCCATCATCGCGGCGAAGCCCGAAGTCGCGAGCAGAACACGGAACCGCAGCTGCGGCGACCCGATGAACAAAGACGGCGATACTTGTTCCCACACTTTGGCTGACCGGAAAATCAAAACCCGCCTCCCCAAATAACTGATGAACAGAGCAGCGCTTTGTTGCCACCCGCGCCGAACCTGTATTTCGACGAACTCAAATAAACATCGCAGGCCGAACGTATTCCGAGGAGTCACCCCATGGCTGTTCGGACGCGATGACAGAATTCGCCCTGTAATGGATGAATTCTAAGCAGGACCTACCTGCTTCTTACATATCCGAAGATGCAGTCCCTCTTATCCGGAGGAGGTATCTTTCCGGCTCACCGACACGACCGGAGAGACGCTATTGCAGCAGCGTCAGCGATCTCGGGTCGAACGGCTCGGCCATATCGCCCGCGATCACCTTCTTCGGCCAGGACGGATCGCCGAGAAGCGCGCGACCGACGGCGACGAGGTCGAACTCGCCGCGCTCGAAGCGCCTGACGACGGCATCGACATTGTCGATGGAGGACACGCCGGCATCGCCGTCATACATGCCCTTGTTGATGCCGACGCCGCCGACCGCCATCGACATCTTGCCGGTCACCTTCTTCGCCCATCCGGCCAGATTCATCTCCGACCCCGGGAAGGCCGGGCGGTCGAAATAGCGGACGCTGGCATCGAAGATGTCGACCCCTGCTTCCGCTAGTGGCGCTAGCATCTCCTCCAGCTCCTGCGGCGTTGCCGCAAGCTGCGCACGGAAGTCCTGCTGCTTCCAGTTGGAGAAACGGAACAGGATCGGCAGGTCCGGTCCGATGGTTGATCGGATCCGACGAACGATCTCGCATGCGAATGCCGTCCGCCGCACGCGATCCCCGCCCCAGCGATCGGTGCGCTGGTTCGTTTCCTCCCACAGGAAGGCATCGATCAGGTAGCCATGCCCGCCATGGAGGGCGATCCCATCGAAGCCCGCCAACAACGCGTTTCTGGCCGATTCGACATAGGCGTCGATCACGGCTTCGATCTCAGCTTCCGTCATCGGCGACCCGATGCGCGACTGCGCCGGCCGCTTTTCGGGCCCCAGCGACGTCATCCGGTCGAACGGCCCCCACAGGCCGGACGGCCCGATCGCCGGCGCGTCCTTATGAGGTCCCGTACCGGGAATGCGCAGAACGCCCTGATGCCAGAGTTGCGGCACGATCAGGCCGCCGGCCGCGTGCACGGCATCGACGACGCGCCGCCAGCCGGCGATCGGCGCATCCCCATGCAGCACGGGTACGTCGTCTTCCCCCAAGCCGGCATCGCCCACCGCGGACGGATGGCAGATCCCGGTCGCCTCGGTGACGATGAGCCCGCAGCCGCCGGCAGCCCGCCGCGCATAATAATCGGCGACCGCCTGGGTTGGCTCGCCGCCGGGACAGAAACCACGTGTCATCGGAGACATGGCGATCCTGTTCGGGACGATGACCCGTCCCAATTCGAGCGGCGAAAGCAGGCAGCGGCGCGCTTCCAGGCGAACGTCCATGCAGAGAGCTCCGTTATAAGACACAGTCAGCGCCGGCTATCGGCCGAATTGCGGCGCGCGCTTGGCCAGGAAGGCATCGACCGCCTCGCGATGATCGGCCGTCGCGTGCGATAGGGCCTGGGCCGCGGCCGACAGTTCGAGGATCACCGAGAGCGAGCGTGCGCCCGCCTCCCGCAACAGGCGTTTGGTCACGCGAACCGCACGCGCCGGCTGTCGCG
>CAZNNJ010000324.1:0-6560 GCA_964574305.1 uncultured Rhodospirillales bacterium
GGGCGGGTCGCGCGCGGCCGCCCCGCGACCAGGGCCCGGGGTTTCCCCGCCATGGCTGTCCTCCCGGGAATGTCTTGCGGAGACTTTCGGGCGGGGCGCGGGGGCGGGCAACAGGAAAGCGCCCTACCCGCCGCGCCTGATCTTGCTCAGCTGAATCAGCGGCTCGGCCAGCAGCAGGGGCACGGCCCAGCAGGCGAAGGCCAGGAAACTGGCGATCTGATCGGGCGGCGCGAGCTTCAAGCCCGAGAGGACATAGTCGAAGAAGCGGAAAGTCACGAAAGCAAAGGTGACGATATAGGAACGGATCATCCATTCGCGATGCTGATGCAGCGCCCGGCGATGGATCGCCAGAACCGCCATGCCGGTGGTGACCACCCAGGCGATGGCGAGGCCGGTCAGTCCTGCCGCATAGGCGAAGCCGTCGCCGGCGGTCAGCGCCAGATAGAGCCCGCCCGCTGCCCCGATCGCGACAGCGCCGACATAGATGCGGCCCAGCGGCCGGTGCAGCCCGGCAGTCCGGTCGGTCAGGCCGAGCCAGAGCTGCCCCACCCCGGCCAATATGGCGACGGCACCTCCGGCCAGGTGTGCCAGCAGGCCGAAGCGCCGGGGCCACAACGTATCGTAGGCGCCGGGGTCGAACGAACCGTAGAGCAGCACCTTCTGGACGACGAACCAGAGGGCCGCCGCGGCCGTGACCGCCAGCAGCAGCGCCAGCCCCGTATGCCTGTGCCTGCCGATATCGTGATCTCGAACGGTCATCCGCCCCTCCGCTGCCCCGATCTGCCGAACCGCAGAGTAGCACTGTGGAAGCGCTCGTGACCTGGATATTTTAGATGTGCCGGAGCCGTTTTCGTGTCCGCTTCACGGCATAATGTCCGCCGGACCGGCGTCATTGCGCTCGCCGGAACCGCCGCCGCCCCGGTACAATCCGCAGGAGAACCGGCGGAGAAGAACGCAGCCGCATTCGGTTCACGAGGGGTTAGAGATGACGACGGCATTTTTTGTTGGGCTGGTGGCCATATTCGTGTTCGACACGATCCTGGGCGGCGTGCTGGGCTGGATGGCGCGGGCCCCATCCTATGCGCATTACCGCATCCATACCGGCCGCAACCCGATCGCCGATCGCAAGCGGACGATGTCGATCATCCTCAACTACACGCTGCCGCAGCTGATGTATGGCGGCTTCCTCTATTTCCTGGGCAATCATGTGCTCTACACGGGCCTGCCGAGCGTCACCACGCTGCTGGGCGAGACGCTGGGCGTGATGATGCTCTATGACTTCATGTATTACTTCCTGCATCGCGCCATGCACTGGCCGGCGGGGATGAAGCTGATCCATGGCGTGCATCACCGCATCCGCTATGCCACCGCCGAGGCCTCGACCTATCTCCACCCGGGCGAGACCTTTGCCGGTACCTTCCTGTTCCTGCTGGCGATCGTGATCCTGGGTCCGATCAGCGGCACGTCTTTCCTGATCGACTTCTTCCTGTTCTCGGCGATCAATATCTACGTCCACTCCAACTTCGTCTTTCCGCACCCGGCCTTCCGGGTGCTGAATTTCTGGACGCGGACGCACGACGTGCATCACTATTACTGCCGCAACAACTATTCCTCGATCTTCCCGTTCTGGGACCAGATGTTCGGTACGGCGGAGGACCAGGTCGTGCCGGCCAAGGCGAAGAAGGCCCCGGCGGCGGCTTAGTTTTCGGCTCCCTCTCCCCCTGGGAGAGGGTTGCCAAGGGTTAGCGAACGGAGTGAGCTTAGCCAGAGTTGGGTGAGTGAAACCCTACGGCCCCACCGCACCCTCACCCTCCCATTGCTGCGCAATGGGCCCCGCCCTCTCCCGAGGGGAGAGGGAATTTACGACTGCCTACCACCCGTTCCAGTGGGTGATCGTCTCCGCGTCCGGCCGCTGGGCCGGCTTGAAGTCGGTGCCGATGGTGTAGGCGACGGGGAGCAGGCCGCATTGGGTCATGTCTTCCGGCACGCCGAGCAGCTCTGAGATTTCCTTTTCCTTCATCATCGTCAGCGTGGTCAGCACCGTGCCCAGGCCGCGAGGACGCAGCGCCAGCTGGAAGCTCCACACAGCCGGGTAGATCGAGGCGAAATACGCACCCTCGAAACCCTGGTAGGGCCGGCCCACCAGGTAGGGAATGACATGCACCGGCACCTCGTGCAGATGCTCGGCCAGATATTCGGCCGAACCGTAGACCCGCTCGGTCTGGGCCTCGCCCTGGGCGCCGGCGGCCTTGCGGGCGTCGGAGAGCATTGAGCCCGCGGCCTCACGATAGAGGTCGGCGATCTTGGCCCTGAGGCCGGCATCGTCGACGACGACCCAGCGCCAGGTCTGGCTGTTGGATGCGGTCGGCGCCTGCTGGGCCAGCCGGATGCAGTCCATGATCACCTGGCGCGGGACAGGCCGCGAGAAATCGAGCCGCTTGCGCACGGCCCGCGTGGTGGACAACAGCGCATCGGCGGCGGCCAGATCGACGGACATGAAAAACCTCCCGGAATGTGTTTTGCCGGACTATCGGGGGTCGGGCGGCCGGGGGCAACAGGGAAAAGCGGTGTTTCGATTTCCTGATGACGATGGCCACCCAGGCCACCTACATTCGGTCCAAATCACGGTATAGCAGGGAGGAAGCGATGGCCGAAGGCGCGTGGCGACGGGTTCTGACCGACTGTTTCACGCCGGAGGAGTTCAAGGAATGGCGGGCGGCGAAGGAACGGCTGGGGCCGGACTTCGACCATGCCGGCCATGCGGCGGCCTGGGCCGATTATAATGCCCGCGTCCAGGCTGCCCTGCCGCTGGACCCGGATTCGGCTGAGACCAAGGCGATCGTCGCCGAATGGGACGCGCTGTGCGCCGACTATATGCGGGTGGCGGACCCGGCGATGAAGCACGGGCCGAAGCCGCTCTGGTCCTTACCGATGGTGCTGGACGACGCGGAAGTGTTCATCCAGAAAGCGTGACCAACCCTCAGTACTGGCCGTAGCGGCCCCTGACCGACGCCAGCAGCGCGGCGGTGTCATAGCCGACGCCGTCCTTGAACACTGTTTCGACCGATTCGATGTCGGTGACCTTGGCGGCGGGGTCGCCCTTCACCACAACAAGGTCGGCATCCTTGCCCGGCGCGACGGTGCCGATGCGGTCGGCGAGGCCGAGATAGAGGGCACCGTCATAGGTGGCGATGCGCACCGCCTCCGGCATGGTGAAGCCGGCATCGACCAGCAGCTCGATCTCGCGCAGATCGCCGAAGCCGGGGATGACCCCGCCATTGCCGGTCGGGTCGGGCCCGGCCAGCAGCAGCCCGCCGGCGGCGACGAAGCGGCGCTCCATGACGATGGCGTGGGCATAGATGGTGGCGCGCTCCTTGGCCTTTTCCGGCGGCAGCGACTTGGTGAGGTTGCGCATATAAAGATGGGCCTCGCGCGCCTCGGGCGTCAGCACCGCCAGGGCGCGCGGCCACAACGGCGCATGGCCGGGCACGCGCCGCTCGAACACCGGCAGGGTCGAGGTGATGGCGACGTGGCGGGCGACCAGGTCGGCGATCAGCGTCTTGGCATCGGGCCCGTCGGGGTCCATCGCCAGCATCGTCGGCTCGCCATTGCTGTCGGGACAGACGTCCGGCTTCTTGCCGGGGTCGAGCTGGGTGTTGACGATGAAGCCGTGCTCCAGATTGTCGATGCCCAGCGAAGCGGCCTCAGGATAGGTGACGGAGCAGAGATGGCCGGTGATCTTGAGGCCGCGTCTATGCGCCTCGTCGATCGCGGCTTTCAGCTCGTCGCGGGTGATATCCATATAGGCCTTGAACGAGGTGACGCCCTGGTCGGCCCAAAAGGCGACGGTGGCCCGCGCGTCGGCCGCGTCCTTCAGCTGGTGCATCTGCATGAAGGGAGAGTCCGACCCTTCGAGATAGGGGCCGGTCACGTCCATATGCGGGCCGGGCAAAATGCCTGCATCGATCTGATGCTTGAGGTTGAGGTCGGTATAGGGCTCGACGCTGCCGGTGGTGCGGAGCGTGGTGACGCCGTTGGCGAGATAGAGGCGCGGCGAGGTGAAGGCCATCTCGGGCACCATCAGCGGCGGGTCGCTTTTGCCGTCGGCGTCGAAATTGGGCCGGCCGATATAGAAGATATGATTGTGCATGCCGACGATACCGGGCAGCACGGTATGACCGGTGAGGTCCAGCACCTTTGCCTCTGCCGGAGGCGGGTCGGAAGCCGGGCCGACGGCGGCGATCTTGCCGCCGTCGATCAGCACGGTGCGGTCAGCCCGGACCGGCCCGCCGGTGCCGTCGATGACGGCGACATGGGTCAGCGCCACCTTCCCCGCCGGCACCGACACGAAGGGTTTCACCGCATCCCCTGGCGTAACCGGCGCCGGCAGGACGATGGGCGCCAGGTCGGCAGGCGCGGCGTACGCGCCCAGCGCAAGGAATAAGAGCCCGACCCCAAGCGCGGCCACCCGGCATGAAGACGGCTTCAGCATCCTGGGCACCCCCGTATCGACGTGCAGGCCGGTGAAATGCCGGCCAGGGTCGGGAAGCGGCTCGTACGGGTCAAGTGGAGAATTTTGCCCAGCCAGGCCCATCAGCTCCCCGCGCCCGACGGTTTGGCAACGGCGGCGCGGAAGGCGGGCTTGTCGAGCAACTGGTCGATCGCGCGGCCCAACACCGTTTCGGAGATGCGCTGGAGATCCTTGATGTCGGCGAAGATGCCGGCCTTGAAGAATTCCGCCTCGGACACATCGTTCTTGTTGCTGTCCTCGAACACGGTGCGGCCGGACTGGTCGATCACCGACATGCCGATATCGATACGCGCCCCACGCCCGATATACTGGTCGGAATCGAACCGGTGCACGACCAGGGCGAGGCGGAACGGCGCCGCGGCGCCGGGCGCCAGCAGGCCGCGCACGCGCAGGCCCTCGGTAAAGGCGTCGGCAACTTCATCCTTGACCGGCTTGGTGGTGTCGAGGGTCTTCAGGGGATTGCCGTAGCCGCCCATGATCGTGGCCAGCCGGTTCGGCGCCTCCTTGCGCTGATCGGTCGCCGTGACCGAACCGACTGTGGCGGCGGTCGCAGACTGGACTGAAACCGCCGGCGCGTAATGCAGGCTCGACACAGTATTTTCCGTGCAGCCGCCGAGGAACAGCGCGAAAGCGAGGCCAAGATAACGATACATGAAACTCTTCTCCCTGCGAGTTAACCCGCCCGGCAGGTCTTTTTATGATAGGTCGATGGCTCAGGAATAGGAAGTCTCGGCTCGGTTTTCCAATGGTTTTTCATAGGCTGATCCGCCTGTTTCCATCCGGGCCTGAAATACCCGTCGCCAGTCCATCCTTCAGGCGGGCGATGCCTGCTCCCGCGAGAACTCCTCCACCTCGCGCAACAGGCCGGTGACAGCGGTGCGGACCAGGGCCTCGCCGCGCTCCGGCGTGGCGAGCGACGGGTCCGAGCCCATGCGGCCGTCGGGATGGCGGGCGCGGAAGTCGAGCGCCTCGCGGATCGGACCGGAGCCGGCGATGCGGGGCGCATAGTTGGCGCTCTTGATCGCCTGCGGATAGGCCCATTGGGTGATCGCGATCTCGGACGGGGTGGCGTGGCTGCCGTGGCCGGTCGGAAACTCCCTGTTGACCAGCGCCATCACCCCCGGCAGGTCCCACCAGTTGCTGAGCCTGAGCGCGAAGCTGGCCCGGCGGCGCTCAAAGCTGGCCTCGGCATAAAGCTCGGAGAACGCGGCCTGGATCGAGGCGATGTTGCCGCCATGGCCGTTCAGGAAATAAATCCGCTCGAACCCGTGCACCGCCAGCGACCGCACCCAGTCGCCGATCGCGGCGATGAAGGTGGAGGGGCGCAGGCTGATCGTGCCGGGGAAGCCCAGATGGTGCTGCGCCATGCCGATATTGAAGGTGGGGGCCACCAGTATGTCCGCGCCGCCTTTATGCGCCTCGTGCGCGATGATCTCCGGGCACAGCCAGTCGGTGCCCAAGAGCCCGGTCGGCCCATGCTGCTCGTTCGACCCGATCGGCACGACGACAGTCTTCGACCGTTCGAGAAAGGCCTCGATCTCGGCCCAGGTGGAGAGGTGGAGCAGCATGGGAATTCCGATCTTCGCTAAAGCGACAGTAAATCGTGCGGCGGGGTAGAGGTCAAAAAGGGCGCCCCCTCCCCTTCCTCGATTTCGTGTGGATCGTAGACCCGCGGGAGGTGGGTTCACAGCACGGAGTAGTCGCCTTGAGCGCCGCACCGCCGGTGCTGTTCAACTGTGGCATTTCCGTGGCAAGCCGCCCTGCCGGCCCGCCGGGCAACGCACCGGAACAACCGGCCGCGCCTGGCGGGCGTATCTCCCGATAGCGGCGGCTGTGGCCGCGCGGATATCCGGGAGGACCCATGAGATTCATCGCTCTTTCCACCGTTCTATTCAGCGCCAGCATCCTGACGGCCCAGGCGGCCGAGGTCGCCGGTGCCATCAACGCGAACGGCACACGCCAGGTCGCCTCGCCCGCCTATCACGTCTCCCACCCCAGCACCGGCCGCTACATCATCAGCTTCACCACG
>CAZNNJ010000325.1:0-6555 GCA_964574305.1 uncultured Rhodospirillales bacterium
TTTCTTTAAGGCGGAAAACCATTCATGACGGCCGAAAAGCTCGGAAGGAAAACTGGCTATGAAATGGTCGGCCTCGTCATCGCCTTCATGCTGTTCGATGCCGGGGCGAAACTTGTTCCGTTGGACGTGGTGATCAGATCCACCGCTGAGCTTGGCTATGCGCCGTCAGCTGGATTGGCGCGGGGATTAGGCGCGCTGGCCTTGATCTGCACCGCGCTCTATGCCTTTCCGCGCACGGCAGTGCTCGGCGCGACCCTCCTTACTGGTTATATGGGCGGTGCCGTCGCCTCTCACCTTCGGCTCGGCGACCCGCTCTTCAGCCATATCCTGTTCGGCGTATATCTCGGCGTCCTCGCATGGGGAGGCCTGTTCCTGCGCGATACTCGTGTCAGGGCTCTGCTCCCATTCAGATCCCCGTAGCGCTCCCTCCAGAAACAAAAAGCCCCCGCCTGTGAGGGCGGGGGCTCCGTTGGACCATAAGGCCGGAAAATCACCCCCCGTCGGCGAATTCCGGGAACAGGGTCATGCCGCCGTCGACGAAGATGGTCTGGCCGTTGACATAGTCGGCATCGTCGGAGGCGAGCCAGACGGCGGCCTTGCCGATATCGATCGGCTGGCCGACCCGCTTGTACGGGATGAGCGTCAGCAGCGATGCCAGCGCTTCGGGCGTTTCCCAGGCCGGGCGGTTGATCGGGGTGGCGATGGCGCCCGGGCCGATGGCGTTGACGCGGATCTTCTGCGGTGCCAGCTCCTGCGACAGGGTCTGGGTGAACATGCGCACGCCGCCCTTGGACGAGGCGTAGTTGGCGTGGCCGGCCCACGGGATGATCTCGTGCACCGACGACATGTTGATGATCTTGCCGATCGCGCGCTCATTCTGGACCGGCGTGCCGCGGCGGATGAACTCGCGCACGGCCCGCTGGGCGCACAGGAACATCCCGGTCAGGTTGATGCCGATGACCTTGTTCCACTGGGCCAAGGTCATGTCGACGAACGGCGCGTCCTGCTGCAGGCCGGCATTGTTGACCAGGATGTCGATGGTGCCCCACTTGGCGAACATCTCATCGAACATCCGGTCGACATCCGCCTGCTGGGAGACGTCGCCCTGGACCGGATAGGCCTGGCGGCCGAGCGCGGTGATCTCGCCCACCACCTTTTCGGCGCCGGCGAGGCTGGAGGAGTAGTTGACGACGACGTCGGCGCCCGCCTTGGCGAGCTCGAGCGCGACACCGGCCCCGATGCCGGAGCTGGCCCCGGTGACGAGGGCCTTCTGGCCCAATAACGGTTGATAGCTCATCTGATCACTCCCTGTTTTGGATTGCTGCGTTCAGTCTCAGTAACGGTTAGCCGCGCCATTCGTCGATAAGCGACGCCGCCAGGCCGGTCCAGCCGGTCTGGTGCGACGCGCCCAGGCCGGCGCCGGTATCGCCATGGAAATATTCGTGGAAGAAGATGTAATCGCGCCAGTGTGGATCGTTCTGGAACTTGTCGATATTGGCATAGAGCGGCCGCTTGCCGTCCTTGCGCACGAAGATCTTGATCATGCCTTCGGCGATGTGCTCGGCGATGTCGCCGATCGCCCATTGCTTGCCGTCCTTGCTCGTGATCGTGATGTCGTGGCCATAGGCCTTGGCCAGCTTGCGCAGCGATTCGATCATCAGGAAGGCGGTCGGGAACCAGATCGGGCCGCGCCAGTTCGAGTTGCCACCCTTGATCTTGCAGTCGGCCTCGCCCGGCTCGTAGCTCACCGAGGCGCCGCCCAGGGTGAATGGATGCTCCAGGTGGTAGCGCGACAGGCTGCGCAGGCCATAGTCGGAGAGGAACTCGTCGGGATTGCAGATCCAGTCGAGCATCCGCTTCAGCTGGTCCTGGTCGACGATCGTCAACGCCAGGTTGTGGCCGCCTTCCTTGTTGTCGATGCGGTTGACGACGTGGCCCGCCAGTTCCCTGCGGTTCTCGACGAACCAGTCCAGCCCGCCCTTGAACTCCTTGAACTGGCTGACCCACTCCGTCTCCAGCCGCTCGACGGCATAGAGTGGGATCAGGCCGACGAGCGAGCGGACCTTCACCTTCTCGAAATGGCCGTCGGGATAGCGGAGCACGTCGTAGAAGAAGCCGTCTTCCTCGTCCCACAGATTGTAGTTGCGGCCGCCCATCTTCTTCATCGCGGCGCCGATATAGATGTAGTGCTGGAAGAACTTGGTCGCCAAGGCTTCATAGACCTTGTTCTCGCGCGCCAGCTCCAGCGAGATGCGCATCATGTTCAGGCAGAACATACCCATCCAGCCGGTGGCGTCCGACTGTTCCAGCTTGGCCCCGCCCGGCAGCTTCTCCGACCGGTCGAACAGGCTGATATTGTCGAGGCCGAGGAAGCCGCCCTCGAACAGGTTGTTGCCCGAGCTGTCGACCTTGTTGATCCACCAGGCGAAGTTGATCAGCAGCTGGTGAAAGCAGCGCTCCAGGAACGGCCGGTCGGCCTTTCCGTTGCGAATGCGGTCCATGTTGTAGACGCGCCAGACCGCCCAGGGATGGACCGGCGGGTTCAGGTCCGAGAATTCCCACTCATAGGCCGGGATCTGGCCGTTCGGGTGTTGGAACTGCTCGAACAGCATGAACCAGAGCTGTTCCTTGGAGAAATCCGGGTCGATCAGCGCGATCGCCACGGTGTGGAATGCCAGGTCCCAGGCGGCAAACCAGGGATATTCCCATTTGTCCGGCATCGACAGCACGCGCATCGAATTCAGATGCTTCCAGTGCTGGTTGCGGATGTGGTTGCGCGAGGCGGGCGGCGGCGATTTGGTATTGTCGCCCGCCAGCCACTGATCGACGTCGAAGATATAATTCTGCTTCGACCACATCAGGCCGGCGAAAGCCTGGCGCTGGATCATCTTCTCGTCATCCGTCGCCTTGGGCGGATGGATCTCGGCATAGAACGCGTCCGCGTCGGCCAGGCCCTGCTTGACGATCTTGTCGACATCGGCGAGCGGGTTCTTGGTTTCGACGTTGGTGAGGCGCAGCAGAATGACGGTCGACTGGCCGCCTTTGACATGCCGCCTGATATGGAAGCCGGCCTTGGTCCCGGTCTGGGCCGGGTTCACGACGTCCGCCTCGCCATTCACGATGTGGCGGTGGAAGCCATCCTTGACGTATTTGCGGCCGTTATCGGCGTCAGGGCCATAGATCTTGACCGCGTTGGTCTCATTATCGGTGAACAGGGCCTCCGCATCCGCCTCGGCATAGAGGTAGCGCTTGCCCAGCCTGTACTTGAACGGCAGGTTGGTCAGCCCGTCGGCATCGGTGTCGTCGGCGACGACGCTGACGAAGTCCTTACCCGAGGGGCCGACGCCGATCGCCGGCTCCTTCTTGCGCGTATCGCCCCAGGCCCAGATATTGCGGAACCAGAGCTGCGGGATGATGTGCAGGTCGGCGTCGTCGGGCCCACGATTGAAGGCCTCGATCCGGATGCAGATATCCTCCGGCCCCGCCTTCGCATACTCGACGAACATGTCGAAATACTTGTCCTCGTCGAACAGGCCGGTATCGAGCAGCTCGAATTCCGGGCCGGTGCCCTGCCGGCTGCCGTTCTCATTGACCAGCCAGCTATACGGGTATTCCCCTTGCGGATACTTGTAGACGTATCTCATATAGCTGTGAGTCGGCGTGCTATCGACGTAGAAGTAATACTCCTTCAGGTCTTCTCCGTGATTGCCCTCGGCCGGGATCAGGCCGAACGGACGCTCTTTCAGGATTGGGTCCTTGCCGTTCCACAGAGCCATGGAAAAACAGAGAAGCTGGTAGCGGTCGCAAATGCCGGCCATGCCGTCTTCGCCCCAGCGATAGGCTTTGCTGCGGGCCATGTCGTGGGTGAAATAATCCCACGCTCCACCGTTCGGGCTATAGTCTTCACGGACGGTTCCCCAAGAGCGTTCACTAAGATATGGCCCCCATTTGTGCCATTCCGCGACACCCTCGCGATATTCGGTCAAACGCTGCTTCTCACGAGTCATTACGCTTGAGCTCCCTTTTTATAGATAAGGTCCTGTCGCGATCTTAGGGCGTCGCGCGGCACCGCGTGCCGTACGTCAGGCCATTTGAATTTTACTGTACATAAAGTTGGTGGAATTTCTACTGAAATTTCAGAGCATAAGCGAGATAAAACGAATGGATAAAATGCTGCATATTATCCATGACGCACCGAATAGAAATGTTTGAGGAAGTGCGCAGCAAACACGGCTATAACGGTCGCAAATAATCTACAGGAGATTGGGGATGGGAAGGATGCCCGACAAAACGACCGGCGGGAGCACCAGCACCGGCCCGGCAGTATTGCGGCAGCACCCGCACCTCTTTCAGATCCACACCTGGGCCTGGCTCGACGAGTTGTCGCGCGCGACGGGATACACCGTCATGCTGCGCGACGTGCCCGATGCGGAATGGGACAGGATCGCCGGCCAGGGCTTCGACTTGGTCTATCTGCTGGGTGTCTGGACCCGCAGCAAGGCGGGCCGCCATATCTTCCGGACCGACGCCGAGGCGTTCAAGGTGTTCGACCATGCGTTGCCGGGCTGGACGGTGGAATCGGTCATCGGTTCCCCCTTCTCGATCACCGGCTATGTGCCTGAGCCGCGCATCGGCAACTGGGACGACATCGACGCAGTGCGCGAAAAGCTGCATGCGCGCGGCATGCGCCTGATCCTCGACTTCATTCCCAACCATGTCGGCCCCGATCACCCCTGGACCAGCGACCATGCCGACTATCTGATGCAGGGGACGGAGCTCGACTTCCAGCACCATCCGTCCGACTTCCTGCTGATCGAGCCTGACGGCGGCAAGCCCTATTGCATCGCCCGCGGCCGCGACCCCTATTTCGCGCCCTGGGCCGATACGGCGCAGATCGACTATTACAGCCAGGCGGCCCGCACCGCGCTGATCGATATCCTGAAGACCGTCGGCAGCCATTGCGACGGTTTGCGCTGCGACATGGCGATGCTGGTGCTGAACGAGGTCTTCGGCCGCAACTGGAGCCATCTGCTGGCCGAGCGGACGCGGCCCGAACGGGAGTTCTGGAGCGACGCCATCGCCGCCCTGCCCGCCGATTTCATCTGGATGGCTGAGGTCTATTGGGACATGGAAGCCGAGCTCCAGGCGCTGGGCTTCACCTATACCTACGACAAGCGGCTCTATGACCGGCTGAAGGCCGGCAATGTGTGGGAGGTACGCGGGCATCTGTCGGCCGACCTTGGCTATCAGACCCATATGGCGCGGTTCCTGGAGAACCATGACGAGCCGCGCAGCCTGGCCACCTTCGGCCGCGACCGGGTGCCGGTGCTGGCGGCGCTGATCGCCACCCTGCCGGGCCTGCGCTTCTTCCATCAGGGCCAGTTCGTCGGCAAGGAGATCCACCTGCCGATGCCGCTGAACTGCGCGATCGACGAGCCGCCCGACATGGATCTGGCAGCGACCTATGAGCACATCCTGGCAGTCGGCGCCGACCCCGCCTTCCACAGCGGCGACTGGAGCCTGCTCGAGGTCGAGGGGCTGGATGAGACCGGCGGCAACCTGCTGGCCTATCGCTGGAAGGGACCGGACGGCTATCGCGCCGTCATCCTCAACCTCAGCCCCCACACATCCCAGGGCCGCGTCCGGCTGGCGGATGAGTTGCCGGCGTCAACTGGGTACGATTTCGACGACCGGCTGAACGGCCATGCCTATCTCCGCGACCGGGGCGACCTTGAGGCGAATGGCCTCTATGTCAGGCTGGACGGGTATGCGGGGCATATATTTGCCGTAAGCCCGTCAAATCCCTGAATGCCGCCGAACAGCGAATTTACCCGGCATTCACCCTCACCCAACCCTCTCCCATCGAGGGAGAGGGTTTAGAGCAGATCGCGATCAGGTGGAATCACCTGATCGCGTGAAGATGCTCGCAAAAAAAAAGCTTAGAGCGGCTTGCGTGATCGGAAGCGAACGCATACCGCTCTGAAACCTCGTGTCCCTCCCCCGAGGCGCTCCGCGCCTCATCTGCGAGACGCAATAAGCGGCGCTCCGCGCCGCGGCGGGGGAGGCTAGGAGAGGGTGAATGCCGCCGGAGGGAGACTCCGCGCGTCACACCCGCGAACGCGAGATCCAGCCATAGGTGGCGATCCAGACATAGCCGGCGGCCGGCACCAGCAAGGCCATCGGCAGGCCGAAATGATCGGCGACCCAGCCGGCGGTCGGCGGCAGGACGGCGCCGCCGACGATCGCCATGCACAGCCCGCCGGACGCCTTGGGCGTGTCTTCGCCCAGGCCCCTGATCCCCATCGCCAAGACCGCCGGGACCCCTGTCCGCGACCCGGTCCAGCACGCGGGGATCGCGCGCCGCGCTGAAGGGGATTCGCAGCGTCCCGCCGGTCGGCATCGCCTGACACGCGTTGAGCGCGAGATTGAGAAAGGCCTGGCGCAGCATCGCCGGATCGCCGTTGACGTCCGGAGCGTCGTCGCATTCGGCGATCACCTGCACGCCGGTCCGATCCGCTTCGGGTTGCGCGATGCGGACGACTTCGTCCAGGAGCG
>CAZNNJ010000326.1:0-6541 GCA_964574305.1 uncultured Rhodospirillales bacterium
TTCAATGCCGGCCACCTGCCCGCGAATTTCTATAACGACAATGGCGGGGCCTCCGGCGTGCATGGTGGCGCCAGCGGCAGCGGCGGCGTCAAGACCATCATCCTCGCGACCACCGGCTCGATCGGCTATCTCTCGCCGGACTTCGTGAAGCCGGTCGACAACTCGGGCCCGGCCGCTGCGAACCTGCAGACCTACGACACCTTCAGCGCCGCCAAGACCCCGTCCTACCGGCCGCCGACCGCCGCCAACGCGGTTCCGATCATGGCCAGCAGCAAGCCGCCGACCTTCCCGACGGCCGCTGCCAACCCGCTGAACTGGGGCGCCCTCAACCCGACCCCCTCGGGCTCGCAGACCTATCCGATCGGCGGCTTCAGCTTCATCGACCTGCACCGCTGCTATGCCGCCGCGGCCGACGTCGCGGCGTTGGCCAGTACGACGGCCGGCCAATTCGGCTATCTGACCTGGTACTACGGCAGCAAGACCGTCAATCAGGGCACGCCGGCCTCGATCCTCGCGGCCGATGGCTTCGCTCCGGTTCCGGCGGCCTGGGCCTCGGCCATCGCCCGGTTGCTGACGGCTCCGGCCACCGGCCTCAACACGCCGCATAACGGCGCCTGCAAGAGCGTGGCGCACGGTGCATAACGAGGGCTGTCGAGCGCCCCCCGCAGGGCGCTCGACGGACCGCCTCTCCGGACGGAGGCCGTATCTTCGTCGACCGGACGCCATCGGAGTCGCCGATACGAGGCCTTCGATGGCAAATCATTCCGAAAGTTTGTTGTGTTTTACAAAAAAACGGAATTATGTTATAACATAAAGATAATAATATACAAAATTGTCATAAAACGAAAACAGTCGGTGCGTATAACTCGCGGTTGAGAGGGTTGGCCGGGTGCCAAGCCTCATGGATGTCGTTTTGCAGAAGAGAAACAGTGGTGTTCGGCCGTGTCCCCAGTGCCGTCCGAACCGACTGAAATCATTCGCGGACCGCGGCATCTCCATTCAATTAACCAGACGAGGGACCATCACCATCATGACTAAACGAACTTCCATCCTCATGGGAGGAATGGCGGCCGCTGTTGCGCTCGCCACTGCCGGCGCCGCCGGCGCTGCGCCCACTCCGCTCTATGCCGGCGGCGGCACGCTCGCCGAGAAGGCCTATCGCGATCTGTTCAACGCCTACGGCTCCAGCGCCAGTGGCGATCTGTGCGCCGGCCGGCCCGTGTGCCCGTTGGCGAGCCAGGAAGTCAACCCCAATGTCGAGGGTCTCTATGTCGGCGTCGGCAGCGGCAACGGCCTCAAGGCCTTCGACGCCTACGATCCGAGCCTTTATGTGTCCGGCTCGAAGAAGCCCGATGCCGTTCCGACCCCATCCGGCCGTGATTTCGGCGCCTTCTATGGCACCGGCACGGGCACGAGCTGGGTGCCGGGCACCGGCGTCGGTCCGTTCTATCCCAGCGTGACCTTCTCGGGCAGCGACGCGCCCTTGGGCTCGTCTGATGTTTCCGCCGTGGCGGCCCTGGGCTTTGGCCCGGCCATTCAAATTCCGGCGTTCGTTACCCCCATCGCCATTCCCTTCAACCCGAGCGCGGGCTGGGCTCCGGTCGGCGGCCAGCCCCCGGGCGGCAGCAGCAAGGTGCAGCTTTCGACCAATACGCTGTGCGGCATCTTCACCGGCGCTATCACCTCGTGGACCGATCCGGCGATCAAGGCCGACAACAAGGGCACTCAGCTCGGCACCGGCACGATCACCGTCGTTTATCGCAACGACTCCAGCGGCACGACCGACATCTTCTCCGTCGCCCTGTTGAACCAGTGCGGCACCGCGGCCCATCCGACGAAATCCACCCATCCGGTTCCGACGCAGTGGCTGACGGACGCCGGCATCGCGGATAACGGCTCGGCTCCGTTTTATAAGGGCAGCACGAAGTTCTTTATCTCGGTGTTTCTCGCGGGGCACCTGCCGTCGAACTTCTATAACAACTCGGCGCAATCGGGCGTGACCGGCGGCGCCAACGGCGGCGGCGGCGTGAGGACTGCGATCTTGGCCAACGCCGGCTCGATCGGCTATGTGTCGCCGGACCAGACCCAGCCGTCGCTCTCGACGGGTCCCGCGGCTGCCAATGTCCAGTCGTACTCTACGTTCCTGGCTGGCTCGACGCCGGTTTATATGGCGCCGACCCCGCTGGGCGCGACCTACGCCGTGTCGTCGACCACCCCGCCGTCCTTCAGCGGCAGCCCCGTCCCGGCGGCGAACCCGCTGAACTGGGGTGTGACCACGCCGACCCCGACCAGCGCCTCGGCCTATCCGATCGCCGGCTTCACCTTCCTGGACTTCTATAGCTGCTATAAGAGCCAGGCCGTGTTGACCGCGCTTGTCGGCACCTCGGCTCCGCAGGGCTTCCTGGCCTGGTATTATGGGAGCAGCACGAGCACGGGCACCCCGGCCGCCATTCTGGCGACGCACGGTTTCGCGCCGCTCCCGGGCAACTGGATCACCGCGGTCAAGACGCTGTTGCTCAGCCCCACCCTGGCCCCCAACGTGGTTGGGAAGGGCGGCTGCACGAAGAACGGCGCGACGAAAGGCGCCTGATGTGTAGGCCGGGCGTTCTTCGGAGCGCTCGGCCGGCCGCGCTAGCGGGATGAGGGGGGCGTCGTCAACAAGGTCTGTTCCATCGACGGCAAAATGGGCGCCAGCGGCGCCCCCAATTTCCAGTAAGTTGTTGTTCTATCGAAGGGATCGATAATCTAAGAACCGTCACAAAACCAAAACAATCGACGCGTATAGTCCGCGGCACTGAGGCTTGGCCCGGTGCCGAGCCTCTATCGTGTCGCTTTTTCAGAAGTGAAAACAGTGGTGTTTGGCCGTGTCTCCAATGTGACGCCGTCATTCGAACCGACTGCGCTCATTCGCGGATCGCGGCGCTTCACCTATGACCTTTTCACTGTGAATGAGGGATCATCATGACCAAACGCACTTCCATCATCATGGGAGGGATGGCTGCTGCCGTTGCTCTGACCGCGGCCGGCATCGCCGGCGCGACAACCACCCCGCTCTATAGCGGCGGCGGCACCCTGGCCGAAAAAGTCTATCGCGACCTCTTCAACGCCTATGGCAGCACCGCCGCGGGCGACCTCTGCGTCGGGCGCTCCAACTGCCCGACCAGCCATTACAATTCGGGTGTCGAAATCCTGTATGTCGGCGTCGGCAGCGGCAACGGCCTGAAGGCGATCGACAACAACGACGCGTCGCTTTTCGTCTCGGGCCCCAAGAAGCCGGACGCAGTCCCGGTTCCCTCGACCGTCGACTTCGGGCCCTTCTACGGTACCGGCACCGGCTCGAGCTGGGTTGCTGACTCCACCGGCGCCGGGCCGTTCTTCCCGAAGGTCTCGTTCATCGGCAGCGACAACATCCTGTCCTCGACCGACGTGTCCACCTCGAAGGCCTCCTCGCTGGGCAACAACCCGCTGATCCAGTTCCCCGGTCTCGTGGCCGCGATCGCCGTGCCGTTCAATCCGTCGGCGAGCTGGAATCCGCATGGTTTCGCGATCGGCGGCGCCTCCAGCACCGTGCAGCTGTCGACCAACACGCTGTGCGGCATCTTCACGGGCGCCATCACGCAATGGAGCGACGCGGCGATTAAGGCGGACAACCGTGGCGTTCAGCTGGGCACCGGCCAGATCACCGTGGTCTATCGCCATGACGGCTCGGGCACGACCTTCCTGTTCACCAATGCGCTGCTCAACCAGTGCGGCACCACGGCACACCCGACCAAATCGACCCATCCGATCCCCGACCAGTGGCTGACCGACAACAGCATTACCGCAGCCGGGTCGGCGCCGTTCTACAAGTCGGGCACGTCCTTCTTCATCAACGTGTTCAATGCCGGCCATCTGCCCGCGAACTTCTACAACGACAATGGCGGGACCTCCGGCGTGACCGGCGGCGCCAACGGCAGTGGCGGCGTGAAGAGCATCATCCTCGCGACCACGGGTTCGATCGGCTATCTCTCGCCCGACTTCGTGAAGCCGGTCGATAGTTCGGGCCCGGCGGCTGCAAACCTGCAGACCTATGCTTCGTTCAATGCCGGATCGACCAAAGTGTACCGGCCGCCGACCGCCGCCAACGCGGTTCCGATCATGGCCAGCACCAAGCCGCCGGCCTTCCCGACGGCCGCTGCCAACCCGTTGAACTGGGGTGCTCTCAACCCGACGCCCGCGGGTTCGCAGACCTACCCGATCGGCGGATTCACCTTCATCGACCTGCACCGCTGCTTCACCAGCGCGTCGGACGTTGCGGCGCTCGCCAGCACGACCGCCAGTTCGTTCGGCTACTTCACCTGGTACTACGGTCCCAAGTCGGAGAACAACGGCACGCCGGCCTCGATCCTCGCGGCTGACGGCTTCGCTCCGGTCCCGGCGGCCTGGGCCTCGGCCATCACCCGCCTGCTGACGTCGCCGGCCACCGGTCTCAACATTCCGGGCAGCGGCGCTTGCGCCAAGGTTGCCCACGGCGCCTGATCGTTGGGTGAGGCGGTGGGTCAACTCGACCGGCCGCCTCGTCTCCAACGGGCAGAAACGGTAAGTCAGTAACCACTGGGCCGTGTATGGGGCGCTACCGGCGGCTTCCGTGCACGGTCCTTCTATCTGTTATCGGGAGCAGGCGTGACTACTAGCCGCAAAAAACTCCTCTCCCGCCGCCTTGGCGCCTTGCAGGCCGGCGTCAGCGTCACAGCCCTGCTTCTCTCGGGCGCCTTTACGCCATCCCATGGCGGCACCCCGGCGCAGCTTCTTTCCCCCGGCGGCCTCGCGCAAGCCGCTTCCCAGCATTCCGGCGCTGGCCAGGCCGTCGCCGCGGCACAGGCCGGCCCGCTCGCCAACCCGGCTGTCCAGGCCCAGATCAAGCTGTCCCAGGCGAACCTCGCCAAGGCGGCACAGGCGCTGAAGAGCCTCACCGCGGCCCAGGCCGCGGCCAGCGCCGCCGCCCAGCTGACATTGAACAACGCGCCGCTGTCGGGCAGCGCCTGGAACGGCACGGCCCTGTCCGGGCTCAACCCGGTCAACGACAAAGACAAGTCGCTGTGGATCAACGCCGATCCGCTGCAGAAGAACACAGCCACGGCGACCGCCACGGTCAAGCAGACCGCCGCCAACGCGCTGCTGACCTGGCAGAGCTTCGACATCAACAAGGGCGAGACGCTCGTCTTCGATCAGCAGGGCCACGCCGACTGGACGGTGCTGAACCGCATCGTCGCCGGTCCGAGGCAAGCCGACGGATCGCGCTTCGTCGCCTCGCCGTCCTACATATTGGGCAAGGTCAAGGCCGACGGCGCTGTCTATGTCATCAATCCGAACGGCATCATTTTCGGCCCCAATTCCCAGATCAACGTCCATTCGCTGATCGCGTCGACGCTCGATGTCGGCAACGCCACGATGACCGTGGCCGAACGCAACGCCTTCTTCCTGAACCAGGGCATCACCAGCGTCAGCGGCCAGAATACGAGCTTTTCCTACGACCAGTCCGACAAGGTCATCGAGGGTGACATCACCGTCGACGCAGGCGCCTCGATCACCACCGACCTGGCGCCGCGGACGGTCTCGCCGGATGCCGGCGGCTTCGTCTATCTGATCGCGCCCAATGTCGAGAATGACGGGACGATCAAGACACCGGCCGGTGAAATCCTGATGCTCGCGGCGCAGCAGGTCCAGCTGCTCGCCAACAATTACGCGCTGGGCGGCCAGGGCAGCGTCAATCCGCAGGTGGTCACGGTGTCGACCTTCCGCGCCGTCGGCCCGAACTTGCAGCTCAATCAGCAGAACCAGGCCGAAATCGACCCGTGGCGGAATGACGGGGTGAAGAGCGCCGAGATCAAGGCGCCTGGGGCGGTGGTCAATACCGGCCTGCTCGATGCCGAGCGCGGCGTCGTCATTCTGAACGGCGACGATGTCACCAACGGCGGGCTGCGCGACCAGTCCGGCCAGGTCTCCCAGGTCGGCGTCATCCGCGCCGACACCAGCATCACGCGCAACAGCGAGATCTTCCTCGATGCGCGCATCAAGCTGACCATCGCCGACGGCAGCAGCATCCAGATCATGCCGGACGAGAATGGCGAGACCATCCCGGAAAGCGCGATCCTGAACGCGACCAGCACGAATCCGAGCTTCGTGCCCGGCGCCATCGAAATGAGCGGCAATACCGTCGATATCGAATCGGGCGGGCTGGTGATCGCGCCGGGCGGAACGGTTTCGGTGAACGGCACGCCCGGCGCCGCAACGACCCCCAATCCGATCGCCTACCCGTCGACGGTCAGCAAGATCGTCGCGGCCGAGACCAACGACCAGGCGCGCATCTATATGGCGCCGGACAGCACGATCGACGTGTCCGGGCTCGACGGGGTGACCCTGCCGGTCTCGGCCAATCTCGTATCCTTCAAGCCCTTCGGCAACGAATTCGCCGACCAGCCGCTGCAGCGCAACGGGGCGCTGCGCGCCGTCGAGCCGACGCTCGATATCCGCGACGCCGGAACGATCAACGGCGTGCCCT
>CAZNNJ010000327.1:0-6532 GCA_964574305.1 uncultured Rhodospirillales bacterium
CGGCAGGGACGGCGGGCCGGCGCACGCGCGGCGGGGCGGGCTCCAGGCCGGGCTCGAGGCGGCGGCCCTGGCTCTTCAGGACGACCTCCGAGGTCTTGCGCTCATTCTCGGCGCGGCGGTCGTTCATGAACGTGCGGTACACGATGTACACGATCATCGACGTCGAGAAGTAAAGGATCCCAGTCCAGATAAGATTGGCCATCGCCCGCTCCGGTCTACCGCATCCGATAATGGGGTTGTGGGGTGGTGAAGGCAACCGTCACGTGCGGCGCACGCCGTAAACCGGCGCCGGCGCAAGTCCCGGCCGGCGGACGCCGATCGGCCCGGCCGGATTGGGAACCAGGCCCGGAACGCCGGGAACGCCAGCGATGGCCGGCTTGGGCGCGCCCGGAACCGCCACCGGTGCGCGGGCGCCCATGCCCAGATTGTTGTTGATCACGCCTGTCTTCTCTTGTGCAAGCCGGCGCTCGACGATGCCGCGGGCGGCCAGGCTGAGGGCGCACAGCTCATAAGGCATCGACTGCGTGGCGTCGGCCAGGAACTGCGATCCGGCGATGAAAGTCCACATCGCCAATTGCAGCATCGTGCCCATATTAACCGCCCAGGCGAGGTCGGGCACCTTCTTCGCCCGTCTGCTGATTCCCTGGCAGTTGATGATCATGCCCAGGATCAGCACGAGCAGCAGGCCCAGCCCGACGAAGCCGTGATCGGCCATCGTCTCGAAGAAGATGTTATGCGCCTCTAGATAGGCCGGGTTATCGATCGTTCCGGTCTGGTGCAGGATGAAGCTGTGATAGCCGCCGCCGGTGATCGGGTGATCCAGGGCGAACTTCCAGCCCCACTGCCACGCCTCGATACGGCCCGCCGAGGAGGATTCCTGGGTGTCCGAGATCGTGTTCATGCGCTCGAAATAGCCGGCCGGGGCGACAAAATAGAACAGCGCGCCGAACAGCGGCAGGATCAGCAGGAACACCAGCTTCCGCTTCGATTTCAGGAAATAGAAGGCCGACAGCACGCCCAGCGATACCACGCCGGTGCGGGCCTGGGTGCCGATGGTGGCCAGCACGCAGAGCACGGTGAAGATATCCATCCCCATCTTCACCCGCCTGGTCAGCGGCAGCAGCGTGGCGTGGTCGCGCAGGTATCGGATCAGCGGGATGATGGTGGTGACGGCGATGGCGAACGACACGCGCTCGCCCAATATGTTGCCGTCGGCGCCGATGACGGTGTTGCCGCCGCCGCCCGACAGCACGGTCTTGATCGCGCCCATGATCACGAAATTGCCGATCGACAGGCAGACCACCCACATGAAGGCTTCGATCCGCTGCTGGGTGCGCGCCATCATGCTGAGGATGATGGTGAATCCGAGCGTCTTGTAGGACCGGTCCCACTGGTCGTGGCCGGCATTGTTGGGCACGATCGAGACCAATTCGGTCAGCTGAAGCCACAGCGCATAGATGATGAAGAACGCGAACAGCGCGGTCGGCTTGGGGATCACCTTCTTGTCGCGCGCCGCCCACAGCGACAGCGCCACGGCGCCGATGATCAGCGACAGGTTGCTGAACGCCCCCGCGTTATAGACCGAGTTCGGCGGCATGTATTGCAGCCACTCATAGGCAAGCGCGCCGCCGAACGGGAACATGAAGGCAATCGGCAGCAGGATGAGATAGGCGATGAGAAAGAGGGCTTCAGTGATCATCCAGTTCGTCTCATCCGAATGGGTACGCAGTCCTACATTACGATGACCTTGCAGGTTACTACGAATTTGCCGAAATTTCCATGAAGCTGTTGACTCATAAGGCTAAGCCGGCCAGCAGCCGGTCGAATCCCTGAAGCCTGCCCTCCCAGGAGAAATCAGCGACGACGCGTCGCCGCGCCGCTTCGCCGATCCGCCGCCCCTCGGTCACGTCCGCCGCCAGCCGCTGGGCCGCCGCAGCGAACGCTTCGGCAGTGTCGGCGAGCAGCAATTCCCCGCCCGGCGTGGCGGCAATTCCTTCGAGCGCGTCCGAGGTGACGACCGCCGGCCGAGCCATCGCCATCGCCTCGAGCACCTTGTTCTGGATGCCCCGGGCGATCCGCATCGGCGCGACCGCGGCGGTGGCGTGGGCGAGGTACGGGCGCACATCCGGCACACGGCCGCTGACATAGACATCCTTGATCCGCGCCAGCGCCTGTACCGAAGGCGCCGGGTTGGCGCCGACGATATGGAACTGGGCCTGCGGCAGGGCACGGCGGATCAGCGGCAGGATCTCGCCCGCGAACCAGGTGACCGCATCGACATTGGGCACGTAATCCATCGTGCCGGTGAAGACGAAATTGGGCACGCCGACATTGTAGGGCGCGGCGAATCCGGCCGCTGGGTCGAAATAGGCGCAGTCGACGCCGTTCGAAATGCCGACGATCGTATCCGCCCGCTCAGGCACCAGGCGGCGGAACAGATCGGCCTCGGCGTCGGAGACAAAGGTGCACCAGTCGGCTTCGTGCGCGGCCTGGCGTTCGAGCGCGAAGACCTTGCGCGCCTCGCGCCCATAGAGCCAGCGCATAGGGCCCAGGGCCTTGGCGGCATAGGCGCGCCACTTCTCCGAATCGACATCGACCAGGTCGACGATCCGCCGGCGTCCGCGATGCGGGTGGTCGAGCACGTAGGGGGTCATGTTCGACGAGCAGACGAAGACGATCTCCGGCCGCACTGTTTCGAGCGTCCGCGACACGAACTCGGCCAGGCCCCGGTCGCGATAGAGCGCGACGGAGAGCGCCTCGCCGCGCGCCAGCGCCTTCAGGTGCGAGAGCGCATCGAGCCGCCGGTCCAGCCGCGCGACATAGGCATCGGTGCAGAAGGACTTGACCGTCTCGACATGCTGCCAGTCGTTCGGATCGTCGGCCAGGCAGCCGAGATAGACATTATGGCTGCTGGCGAGATGCTTCAGGATCTGGAAATGGCGGATCTTCTCGCCCTTGTTGGGCGGGTAGGGGATGCGCTGGGTGAGGAGGAGGAGGCTGGGCTTGTGGGCTGGAGTGGAACCGCCGGCGGCGCTAACCATTTTGGACCTATAGGCTCGGCGATACGCGGATTCCACGTTCCCCACTTGCGACCCTACCCTAGAGGACGCCGGGCAGAGGTCAATGATCGCGGGCGGCCTGATCGGGGCCGCTGAAAACTTCTTGTTGGATTTCTCATATGTTCACGTTATGATCGATTTCTCCAGCGACGAGCCCGCGCGTGCCGGTTGCCATTTTCTCATGGCATAAATTCCACAGCGCACAGGTTGAATCTTTTAATTTCACCCGCAAATGAGTGGCAGATGAAACCGGCCAGCCCCCACGATCATCCCATCGAACAGGTTTCGCGCGGCATGCTGGCTCGTTACCGGGCGGTGCGTGCCGAGACGGAGGCGCGCGCCGCGCCGTTGTCGTCGGAAGACCAGCAGATTCAGTCGATGCCCGATTGCAGCCCGGCCAAGTGGCATCGGGCCCATACGACCTGGTTCTTCGAGACTTTCATCCTGGGCACTGAGCCGGGCTACACACCGTTCGATCCTGCCTTCGGCTATTTGTTCAACTCATATTACGAGGCGGTCGGCGCGCGTCATCCCAGGCCGGCGCGCGGCATGCTGACCCGGCCGTCAGCCGAGACGGTCGGCCGCTACCGTGCCCATGTCGACGCCGCGATGGCGGCGCTGCTGCAGAGGGACGCGCTGTCCGCCGGTCTGGTCGACCTGATCGAGCTCGGCCTCCATCACGAACAGCAGCATCAGGAATTGCTGCTGACCGACATCAAGCACGCTTTTTCGCTCAACCCGCTGTGTCCGGCCTATCGCGGCGAACCGGAATTGGCCGGGCCGCTGCCGGGCAGGGCGGGCTGGGTCGAGCTGCCGTCCGGCATCTATGAGGCCGGGGCGACCGAGGATGGTTTTGCCTTCGACAATGAGCGCCCGCGCCATCGCCATTATGTCCATAGCTGCCGCGTCGCGACCCATCCGGTGACCTGCAGGGATTATCTCGAATTCATGGCGGCGGACGGCTATCGCCGGCCGGAATTCTGGCTGTCCGACGGCTGGGCCACGGTCCAGCGCGAAGGCTGGGAGGCGCCGCTCTATTGGAGCCGGAGCGACGGCGGCGACTGGCGGGTTTTCCGGCTGAACGGCGAGGGGCCGGTGAACCCGGCCGACCCGATCCAGCATCTCAGCCATTACGAGGCCTCGGCCTATGCCGCCTGGCGCGGCCGGCGCCTGCCGACCGAGTTCGAATGGGAGGTTGCCGCCGGAATGCTCGGAATCGACAAGATCGGGGCGGGCGCAGTGTGGGAATGGACTTCCAGCGCCTATCTTCCCTATCCCGGCTTCCGCACCGCGCCCGGCGCGGTCGGCGAATACAACGGCAAGTTCATGTCCGGCCAGATGGTGCTGCGCGGTGCGTCCTGGGCGACACCCAAGGGCCACTCGCGGCCGACCTACCGGAATTTCTTCCCGCCGCATGCCCGCTGGCAGGCGACCGGGCTCAGACTCGCGGAGGACATGTGACCCACAGCAACACGCAACTCGCGGCGCTCGTCGATCTGTCGCCCAGCACCGCCGAATTCCGCGCCAGCGTCTGGATCGGCTTGAGCCAGCCGCGCAAGACCCTGCAGGCCAAATTCTTCTACGATGCCGAAGGCTCGCGCCTGTTCGAGGAAATCTGCGCGACGCCGGAATATTACCCGACCCGGACCGAGCGGAAGCTGCTGGCCGAGATCGCGCCCGAGATTTCTGCGCTGGCCGGCCCGCGCCGGGCGGTGCTGGAGTTCGGCAGCGGCTCGGGCATCAAGACCCGCACTCTGCTGTCCTGCCTCGACCGGCCGGCCGCCTATGTGCCGGTCGAGATCAGCCGCGCCGCCCTGATCGGCGCCGTGTCGGAACTGGCGCCGGACTATCCGGCGGTTCATATCGTGCCGGTCTGCGCCGACTATACCAAGCCTTTCGCCCTGCCGGATGTCGGCGAGGCGGAGGGCTGGCTGGGCTTCTTTCCCGGCTCGACGATCGGCAACTTCACCCCGCCGCAGGCGTCGCAGTTCCTCGCCCAGGTGCGGCGCATGCTGGGCAGCGGCAGCCGCATGATCGTCGGCGTCGATCTGCGCAAGGACAAGGCCGTCCTGGACGCCGCCTATAACGACGCGGCCGGCGTCACCGCCGCCTTCAACCTCAACCTGCTGGCGCGGATCAACCGTGAGCTGGAGGGTGATTTCGACCTCGGCCAGTTCGAGCATCGCGCCTTTTATGACGAGGAGCAGGGCCGGATCGAGATGCATCTGGTCAGCCGGCGGCGCCAGACGGCGACCGTCGGCGGGCATGCATTTGCATTCGAGCGCGGCGAAACGATCCATACCGAGAATTCCTATAAGTATGATATCGAACGGTTCCGCAGCCTGGCCGTGAGCACGGGCTGGTCGCACCGTTCGGTCTGGACCGACAGCGGCCGGCTGTTCAGCATCCACATGCTGGTCTGCGAATAGTCTTTCTTCGCTGTCAGGACTTCCCATGCCGGTAACGCCCGGCGGCCCGACCCGGCTCGCCGGTCTGGCCGCGATTTCCGATCGTTTCGATGCCGCCATCCTCGATCAATGGGGCGTGCTGCATGACGGCGCCAAGGCGCCGCCCGGCGCGGTCGAGGCGGTCGACGCCATGGCGGCGGCCGGCAAGAAGATGGTGGTGCTGTCGAACTCCGCCCGCTTCGGATCGGATTCTGCAAGCAAGCTGGTCGCGCTCGGCTATTCACCCGGCACATTCAAGGGGGTAGTGACCTCGGGCGAGACGACCCATGATCTGCTGCGCGACCGTAATGACCCGCTCTTCGCCGGGTTGGGGCGCAAGGTGCTGCTGATCGCGCGCGACCCGACTCTGATCAACGGGCTGGACTACACATCCGTCGACGTCGAAAGCGCCGATTTCGTCCTGCTCGGCAGCTCCACCGCGCCGGAGAAGTCTCTGGCGAAGGATTTCGCCGCGACCTTGGACCGGGCGGCGGCGCGCGGCCTGCCGCTGGTCTGTGCCAACCCGGACCGCGCCGGGCTGGCCGCCACCGGCCTGATCGAGGGGCCGGGCTATCTCGCCGCCTATTACGAGAAGATCGGCGGCATCGCGCGCTATCTCGGCAAGCCGCACCCGGAGGTCTATGGCCGGGCGGCGGCCCTGCTGGGCGGCGTGCCGCCCGAGCGGATCGTCGCCATCGGCGATTCGCTGGAGCACGACATCGCCGGCGGCCGCCGCTTCGGCTGCCTGACCGCCTTCGTCGAGGCCGGCATTCATGCCGCGGACCTCGAGCAGCCGGGCGGCTTCGATCGGCTTTGCACCCATTATCGCGCAACGCCGGACTTCGTGATTCCGAAGCTGCTCTGGTGACCTAGCCGGCGTTCCGGTCCGAGGTCATGTACGGACCGCTGAGCACGCTGATCGCGTCGCGTAACTGCCCCATCCTGCCCTCGACCGCGGCCGCGCCGGCCTCGAACCTTTCCGCCAGCACCTCGAATTCGGCGCGGCCGATATGGCCAATCCGCCGG
>CAZNNJ010000328.1:0-6531 GCA_964574305.1 uncultured Rhodospirillales bacterium
CCTTCATCAGCGGCGACCAGCTGCAGAAATTCGGTGCCGGCATCTTCATCGTCAACCTGATCGGGCTGGGCGTGCTGCGCGAGCTCGGCATCCTGATCACCGCGATCATCGTCGCCGGCCGCTCAGGCTCGGCCTTCACCGCCGAGATCGGCACGATGAAGGTCAATCAGGAGGTCGACGCCATGCGCACCATCGGCCTCGACCCGATGGAGATACTGGTCATTCCGCGCGTCGTCGCGCTGATCCTGATGCTGGTGCCGCTGGGCTTCTTCGCGGACGTCGTCGAGGTTCTGGGCGGCGCGCTGATGGCGTCGCTGACGCTCGACATCTCCTTCGCCCAGTTCTTCGACCAGTTCCAGGCCCAGGTCCATCTCCAGCACTTCTGGGTCGGCATGATCAAGGCGCCGATCTTCGCCTTCGTCATCGCCATGGTCGGCTGCTTCCACGGCATGCAGGTGGCGGGCAGCGCCGAAAGCGTCGGA
Source organism: uncultured Rhodospirillales bacterium (assembly GCA_964574305.1). Taxonomy (GTDB): domain Bacteria; phylum Pseudomonadota; class Alphaproteobacteria; order BOG-932; family Roseiterribacteraceae; genus BOG-932. The sequence continues at coordinate 483 of CAZNNJ010000328.1, forward strand.
CAGCAGACGACGGCGTCGGTGGTGCAGTCGATCTTCCTGGTGATCGTCATCGACGCCATCGCCGCGGTCGTGTTCGAGGAGATCGGGTTCTGATGGCCCCCTCCATCGAAAACGCCGCGGCGAAGCCGGCGCCGGTGGACGATCACGAGCCTGTGATCCAGATCAGCGGCCTCAAGACCCAGTTCGGCAAGCAGATCGTGCATGACGATCTGGACCTCGAGGTCCGCCGCGGCGAGGTGCTGGGCGTGGTCGGCGGCTCGGGCACCGGCAAGTCGGTGCTGCTGCGTGCGATCGTCGGGCTCCAGCCGGTGGGCGGCGGCACGATCAACGTGCTGGGCACCGAGGTGACCAGCTGCGGCGCCGAGGCCCAGCATATATTGCGCCAGAACTGGGGCGTGATGTTCCAGGAGGGTGCTCTGTTCAGCTCGCTCACCGTCGCGCAGAACATCCAGGTGCCGATCCGCGAGCTGACCGATTTTCCGCAATGGGCGCAGGATGAGATCGCGCGGGTCAAGCTCGCCATGGTCGGGCTGCCGCCCGATGCCGGCGCCAAGTTCCCGTCGCAGATTTCCGGCGGCATGAAAAAGCGCGCGGGCCTCGCCCGGGCGCTGGCGCTCGATCCCGAGCTGCTGTTCCTCGACGAGCCGACCGCCGGGCTCGACCCGATCAGCGCCAATGCCTTCGACGAACTGATCAAGAGTCTGCGCTCCAGCCTCAACCTCACCGTCTTCATGGTGACGCACGACCTGGACAGCCTGGTGGCGATCTGCGACCGCATCGCCGTGCTGGTCGACAAGAAAGTCATCGTCGGCACGCTGGAGGAGCTGATGGAGGTCGACAATCCCTGGATCCAGGAATATTTCCGTGGGTCCCGCGGCCGGGCGGCGCTGGGCGCAAAAGCTGGGCACGACCGGCCGGGCATGAAGGAGCGTAATTAGTGGAAACGCGCGCCAATTACGTGTTCGTCGGCTTCAGCGTGCTGGCCGCCATCACCGCGATCGTCGTCTTCATCTTCTGGCTGGGCCGAAGCCAGCTCAGCAAGAACGAGGATCTTTATCACACCTACTTCACCGGCTCGGTCACCGGCCTGTCGTCGGGCAGCCCGGTGCGCTATCGCGGCGTGCCGGTGGGTACGGTCGGCTATATCGCCATCGACCCGCAGAATATCGAGCGCATCCGCGTCACGCTGAAACTGCGGCCCAACACGCCGATCAAGACCGATACGGTCGCCACGCTGGAAACCGCCGGCATCACCGGCGGGTCCTATATCGAGCTCACCGGCGGCACCAATGCCGCGCCGCTGCTGGTATCGGAGAACGGCGAGGTTCCGGTCATCAAGTCCGAGAATTCCGGCCTGCAGGCGGTGCTCGACGATGCCCCCAAGCTGATCGCCAAGCTCTCCAAGCTGACAGATCAGGCGAATTCCCTGCTGTCGGACCAGAACGTGAAGACGCTCTCCTCGACCTTCGACCATCTGAACGGCCTGTCGGCCAATCTCGATGCACTGGGGCCTGATGCGAAAGAAACGATGGCCAATCTCAATAAGTTGACGGCCGATCTTAATAAACAGCTTCCGGGCCTGCTCGATACGCTGAAGCAGGACGGCGCCTCGATCCGTGAGGCGGCGGACTCCTTCCACAAGATGGGCAGCGACGCCGATGCCCTGATCGCGGAAAACCGGGCGCCGCTGCGCGATTTCACCACCAATGGACTGGGCGAGGTCGGTGCGCTGATCGCGAACCTGAAGACCTTGAGCGACACGCTGAACCGGGTCGCCGACCATCTCGACCGCGATCCGCAGCGCTATCTGTTCGGCGGCACCAGCGCCGGCGTCGATCCCAGCCGGCCGCTCTCCAGCGGCATCCCGACAGGAGCACGGAAATGAGGCCAGTCGTTCCGATCGTTCTGGCCCTGGTGCTTTCCGGCTGCTCCGCCAGCAGCCTGCTGGCCCCGTCGGGCCCCGGGGCGAAGCTCTATACGCTGTCCGCGCCGAAGGAGGTCGCGACCAGCGCGCAGCAAATCGATTGGCAGCTTCTGATCGCCATGCCGGGCGCGGAGCTGAACCTCAACACGCCGCGCATCGCGATCATCCCCGGCCCGTCGCGGATGGACTATTACGCCGACGTGTCGTGGGCCGACCGGCCGCCGGCGATGCTGCAGGAACTGCTGCTGCAGAGCTTCGACCGGTCGGGCCGGATCGCGGCGGTGCAGAAGCAGTCCGGCGGGCTCAAATCCGACTTCCTGCTGACTGCCGATATCGAGGATTTCGAGGTCGACACGACCGCCGCGGATCCCGGCGCCCATATCCGCATCTCCGCCCGGCTGGTGCGCAGCCGCGACCGGGCGATCGTCGCGATGCGCAGCTTCGAGGCCACCGTCCCGTCCGGCAACAGCTTCGACGGCGCCGTGGCGGCGTTCGACAGCGGGCTGCAATCTCTGCTACCCCAGATGGTCGATTGGACTCTGACCCAGGGTACTCAGCACCAGTGACTTTCATGAAATCGATCGCCGCGCCGGCGCTTTATCTGGCGCTGGCGGGAACCGCCATGGCCGCGCCAGCCCCGATCGTCATCGGCACCGGTCCGGTCGCAGGCTTCGCCTTTCCGCTGGGCGGCGAAATCTGCCGCCTCTATGAGGGCGCCACCAAAGACAGGGCGCAATGCACGGTGGCGTCGACCGACGGCTCGGTCGAGAATATCAACCGGCTGAAAAGCGGCGAGATCACCCTCGCCATCGTCCAGTCCGACCTGGCGGCCGACGCCGTCAGCGCCAGTGGGCCCTTCGCCGGCGGCATGCCCTTCGCCGACCTGCGCAGCATCGTCGGCTTCTATCCCCAGGCACTGACGGTGCTGGTCAAGGCCGACGGCGACGTGAAGAGCGCCGACGACCTGAAGGGCAAGCGCGTCGCGGTCGGCGCGCCGGGCGCGCCCGAGCCGATGTTCGCCGACTTCCTGGAGGGGCTGGGCTGGAGCAAGGCCGATCCCGGCGGCATCGTCGAGGTGCCGCGGAACGAACAAGCCGCAGCCCCGTGCCGCGACCAGATCGCCGCCCACCCAGTGACCCCCCCCCATCCCACCGGCCTCGTCCGCGAAGCCCTGGCCGCCTGCCATGTCGCCATGCTCGACCTCTCCGGCCCGGCGGTCGATGCCGCCGTCAGCGCGCACCCGGCCTACAGCGCCGCCAGGCTCGATCTTGGCCTCTATGCCGGCCAGAGCGGCTCGGTGCAAAGCTTTGGTCCCCGCGCGGTGCTGGTGACAACGGCGAAGCTCGACGACGCGACGGTCGAGCGGCTGCTGGCCGGGATCGCCGGGCATCTCGACGACCTCAAGAAAGCCCATCCGGCCTTCGCGACGATGGATGCCGCGACGGTCGCCTCGCCCAACGGCCTGGGCGCAGACCGCCATCCGGCGGCGGTCAAATACGTAACAGACAACAAGCTCGGCGACAGGCCGGGCGGGGACTAGACACCCCTCGGGTTCGTCATCTCCCACGCGTCCGACGAACGGCAACAAATCCGCCGCATACGGGTTGATAAGGCATCGCATGCTCTTCGCCCGTGGAGGAGGTGGATGATGACCCGCCGCCAGGAATATGCGCTCTTCTGCCGGATCGCGATCGGCGCGACGCTCGCCGTCGCGATGGCGATGCTGGCGGCCTGCCATGCGCCTCCCGCGCGTGTCGTCACCACGACCACGACGGTCGAGACGGCGCCTGCGGTCGCGACGCTGCGGCCGCCGGTGGTGCGCGAGGAGGCCGTTCCTGCCCCGCCCAGCGAACATGTGGTCTGGCATCCCGGCCACTGGTCGTGGGACGGCACCGGCTATGTCTGGACCGCCGGCCACTGGGTCGACCGGCCCTACGCCAATGCGGTGTGGGAGCCCGGCCATTGGGTCGATCGCGGCAACGGCTGGGTTTGGGAGGAAGGCCACTGGCGGGGCTGAACCCGGTCTAGGCCCGCCGCAGATAGACCCTGACCGTCGTACCCCTGCCCGGCTCGCTGTCGATGCGTACGCCGCCGCCGAGTTGCTGGGTCAAGCCCAACACCTGGCTGAGCCCCAGGCCGGAGCCCTTGCCGATCTCCTTGGTGGTGAAAAACGGCTCGAACACCCGCGCCAGCACCTCGGGCACGATGCCGGTGCCGGTATCGGCCACGGCGAGCGCGACATAGTCGCCCGGCTGCGGCTCCTCCGGCCGCGCCGGCGCGCCGAGCGTGACATTGTGGGTGGCGATCGCGATGGTGCCACCGCCCGGCATGGCGTCGCGCGCATTGATCGCGAGATTGATCACGACCAGCTCAAGCTGCGTCGCATCGGCCAGGGCCGGCCACAGGTCGTCGCTCAGCGCGATCTCGATCCCGACCGGGACGCCGATCGTGCTGCGCAGCATGTCCGTCAGTCCCCGGACCAGCGCATTGACGTCGACCGCCGCCGGTACCAGCCGCTGGCGGCGCGAAAAAGCCAGAAGCTGAGCGGTCAGCTTTGCGCCGCGCTCGGCGGCGGCAAGAGCCTGGCCCAGGAATTTCAGCATCCTGGGATCGGTGGCGCGGCCTTTGGCCAAGTCGATATTGCCGATCACCGCCTGCAGCAGATTATTGAAATCGTGGGCGATACCGCCCGAGAGCTGCCCCACCGCATCCATCCGCTGAACGCGCGCCAGCTGATCCTCGGCGCGGCGGCGCTCGTCGATCTCGCCGGACAGCTTCTCATTAGCCTCCGCCAGGTCATGAGTCCGCTCGGCGACGCGCTGCTCCAGCGTCGCGGTGAAATCGCGGATCGAGCTGCCGGCCTCGCGCAGGGCGTCGGCGACGAGATCGGCCTCGGCCAGGCCGGTCCGGACCTCGGGCACCGATTCGCCGCGCCCCATTGCCGCCGCCAGGTCGACCAGACCGTCGATCGGCCGGGCGATGCCGCCGGCGATCCGCCGCGCCACCACGATGCTGAACCCGATCAGCCCGATGCCGATCGCGACGGCGAGATAAAGCGACCGCCGGGCCGCGGCGCCGAAAGCCTCGCGCGGGACGGCGACGGCGAAGGTCCAGCCCGAGTTGGGTGAGCGGCTATAGGCAACCAGGGTGGGAACCCCGTCCAGCGAAACGCTTTCGAAAAGACCCTCGGTCGCCTGTACCTTGAGCTTTGCCTTGAAAGCCGGTGAAACCTCGCGGCCGGCCGTCCGGTCACCGTCGCGCGAACGGCGGACCAGAATGCCACCGCGGTCGACGATCGCCCCCAGCCAGCCGGGCGGCAGCCGCTGCTCGGCGAAGACCGGATCGAAGATCGAAGGCTGGATGACGATCGCGAGATCGTAGACGACGGCCCCGTCGCGGAGGACGGGGATATCGATCCCGAAGACCGGTTTGCCGATGGCCGACCGGGGAATCAGGTTCGAGATGCGCGGGCCGCCAGCGACCAGGCTGGAGATCTGCTCCGCCACGCCAGCGTCGACCGGCAGCGGCGCGCCCGCCGGCAGCCGCGTATTGACCCGCTGGGCGCCGGTCGTATCGCGCACGACGATCCACGAGCCCGGGATTGGATCGGCCGTCCGCGCCTGCCGGTCGAAGCTTGCGAAATCGCCGCTGAGCAGCGAGGGCGCCGTCGCCAGCGCCTGCATCACCGCTTCCGCCTGGCCAAGCTGGCGGTCGACGACGATCGACAGCGCCCGCGCTGTATTCTGAAGCTGGCTCGCCGCCGCCGCCCGCTCCTCCAGATAGGTGTAGGCCAGCAGCAACGTCCCGGCGAAGGCAGCGGGGAGAATCGAAACGGCCGCCAGGATCAGCAGCCGGCGGCGAATCGTGGGCGCGCCGCCGCCCATCCCTCCGCCGGCGCGCGCGGGCCCATCCTGCCGCCGCTTCATGTGCATCCCTCGCTCACGACGGGACTTTAACGGTCCCGGGCGGGCCAAGGGAATAGCGGACTGGGGCGCGGCGGCTTTATCGCCGCTGGCCTTAAACCATGATTTATCTGGGGAAATTGCCGCCTGGGGCGGCGGCATGAGAAATGGTCGGAGTGAGAGGATTCGAACCTCCGGCCCCTGCGTCCCGAACACAGTGCTC
>CAZNNJ010000329.1:0-6526 GCA_964574305.1 uncultured Rhodospirillales bacterium
GAAAGTTTAAAGGGGGGGTCGGTGACGGTGGGTGCCGGCGGCCTGCCCATCGGGATCGGTTCGCCGCATCGCGCGGTCGAGAGCGGCATCGGTCTCTTGTCGGAAGACCGCAAGGCTTCGGGAATTTTTGCCGGCCAGCCGGTCGGCTTCAATATGAGCCTGCCCTCGCTCAAGGCCTCCGCCGCCGGCATCGTCGACCGCGAGCGCGAGCAGGCCGGGATCGATGCATTGGTGGCCAGCCTTCGCATCCGGTGTTCGGGGCCCGACCAGGACATTGCGGAGCTCAGCGGCGGCAACCAGCAGAAGGTGCTGTTCGCCCGCTGGATCATGCGTGGCATCACCGTCCTGCTACTGGATGAGCCCACGCGCGGCGTCGATGTCGGCGCGAAGTTCGATATCCATGCCGAAATCCGGAAATTGGCCGCGGAGGGCTGTGCCATTGTGGTCGTCTCCAGCGAGATCGGGGAGCTCACGGCGCTTGCCGATCGCATTCTCGTCCTTTCGGCAAGGAGGATCGTCGCGGAATTCACCGAAAGGCCGTGGGACGAGGAAAAAATCCTCGCAGCCGCCTTCAGCGCATATGTCGGGACGCGCGGCGAACAACAACACGGAGAGCGGACGGCATGAACGGCAAGACGATGTCGGCCTGGCTGGACCGGTATTTCCTGCTTGTCGCCCTCGCGGCGCTGGTCGTCCTGTTCGGGGTCGCCTCCGAGCATTTCCTGTCGGTGGCGACGCTTTCGACAATCCTCAACCAGCTGCCGCCGCTCATGCTCGCGACGGTCGGGATGACGCTGGTCATGATGGTGGGTGGGATCGATCTCTCCGTCGGCTCGCTGCTGGCGCTCAGCGCCACGATCATCGGGGTCGCCAGCGTCGGCATGGCCTTGCCGCTGCCGCTCGCAATCCTGCTCGGCGTGGGTGGGGCGGCGCTCGCGGGAAGCTTCAGCGGCTGGCTGACCGCCTATTTCGGCATGCCGAGCTTCATCGTCACTCTCGGCATGCTCGAGGCCGCACGTGGCCTCGCCTATATGGTCAGCAACTCTCAGACGGTTTTCATCGGCCCCCGCATCCAGGCGCTATCGCTGCCGCTCCCGGTTCTCGGCCTCGCGCCGGCATTCCTGATCGCGCTCGCGGCGATCCTCCTCGCACATGGCGTGCTGAAGCGAACCGTCGCGGGCCGCTATATCGTCGCCATCGGCACGAACGAGACGGCGGCGCGCATTTCCGGCATCGAAACCAAGCCCTATCGGATGGCGATGCTGGCCGTGTCCGGCCTGCTGGCCGGGATCGCCGGTCTGTTCAACGCCTCCTACCTCGCGGCCGCCGACCCCAATGCCGGCAGCGGCCTGGAACTCTCAGCGATCGCCGCCGCCGTCATCGGCGGCACCAGCCTGATGGGCGGACGAGGATCGGTCGTCGGCGCCTTCATCGGCGTGCTGATCATCGCGGTCCTGCAAAGCGGCCTGGCCCAGGTCGGCCTGACGGAACCGGTCAAGCGCCTCATCACCGGCATCGTCATCATCGCCGCCGTCCTGCTCGACCGCTGGCGCGCGAGGGGACGCCCGGCCTGACGGAAAAGCTCCAGCCGGCCCTACCGGCCGCGGCTCCGCAGATACTCCGTCAGGAACGGGAGGACATGGTCCCAATAGGCGGTAGGATCGTAGTGCTCCAGGTCGACATGCCCCGCTCCGGCAGCCGGCCAGAACTGCTTCGGCTCCGGTGCTCGCGCGAACAGCGCCTGCGCTTCCGTTATCGGCGTGTAGGGGTCGATCGTGCCGGATGCGACCAGAATAGGCGCTGTTACGTCGCCGATCCGGCTAAGCGGCCGCAAATCCTCCAGATTTACGCCCAGGACCGGAGGCATTAGAGCCTCGAGCAGCGGCGCGACAACAGGCGTGATGACCGGGCCTGCAATCCAGCCGAGGCGAACACGCAAGCGATTGGTCAGGGCTGGCCGGATATCCGAATAGACCGATTCCAGCACCAGCCCGTCGACTGCCAGCGAGCCGGGCCCGAGGAGGGAGGCCGCCCCACCAAGCGAGACGCCGATGACACCTACCTTCTCATCGGGATGGCGTTGGCGAACGAAGGCAACGGCGGCGGCGGCATCCAGGCTCTCAAGATGACCGAGGGTGATGTGCTGGCCAATACTTTCCCCGTGCGCCTGGAAATCGAACAGCAGAACGCCGAAGCCGTGCTGCTTGAGAACGAGTGCACGCCGGACCATCGCCAGCCGGTTCGCCCGAATCCCGTGCATCAACACAACAAACCCGCCACCCGGACGCCCTTCCGCCATCCATCCATGCAGCACCGCGCCCGACGGTGACGCGATCTCCACCGGTTGCGCAGCAAGCGCGACCGGTGGATCACCGATCGAGACCTGAACAGGATGCAAGAGCGTCAATCCGACGATGGCAACCGATACCATCAGGCCCAACACCAGAAAAACTATGAGAAGAACAGCTTTTTTCGGTGAGCTCATGTCAGCGCGATGCGCAAAGTCTTAGTCATCGAACTTCGGCCGGCCCGACAGGCCGCCGGCGGCACGGAGCTTATCGGCATCCATCAGCTTGCCGTCCATCATCACCAGCTTGGTGTGGCGCAGGTCGCCCATGTTTTTCGACGGGTCGCCCTCGACCAGCACCAGGTCGGCGTCCTTGCCGACGGCGATCGAGCCGGTATGGCTGTCGGCGCCGACCAGATGGGCGGGGGCGATGGTGGCGGCGGCCAGGGCCTCCGATGGGGTGAAGCCGGCCTGAACGTAAAGCTCCAGCTCGCGCACCAGCTCCAGCCCGTAGCCGTCCGTGCCGGCGACGATCGGCACGCCGGCTTTGTGCATCGCGCCCACCAAGGCCAGGATCTTGGCGAAGCTGGCACGGAAATCGGCACGCGTCAGGCCGGCCGGAACGGCGAGCCCACCCTGGAGGAAGCCGCGCTCGACGGCGGGCGGCAGGGTGCCGACAAAGGGCGCATAGGCCGGGGACAGGTCGCCATTCTCCGGCACCAACAGGCTTTCGACCACGACCAGTGTGGGGTCGGAGGTGATCTTGCGCTCGGCCATCTTGGCGATCAGCGACTTCATCGGCTCGGCGTCGAGATTCACATCCTTGCCGTACTGGCCGGGGCCGGCCATGCGGGCGATCGTGTTCGACTTGTTGACCACCTCATCCGGCATCGCCTGCATCAGGACGAAATAGATGTGGGTGATCTCGTCATAGCCGTCGTCGATGGCCTCAGACGGGCGCATCCCGGCCGGCACATGGCCATGGACATGCAGGCCCAGCCGGTGCGCCTCCGCCGCCGTCGCCTTTACCCAGGCGGGGTTGAAGCTGCCATAGAGCTTGATCGCGGCGAAACCGTCCTCCTTGGCCTTGCGGACCGCGGCCAGCGCCTCCTCCTCGGAGCTGACCGAAGTGCCGACCTGCGCGCTCAAGGGCCCCTTTCCGTCGATCAGCGAGGACGGATAGACATGCGGCATCAGCAGCTCGCCCTTGGCCCGGCGCGCGGCACGGCTGATGGTCGCCGGGTTGTTATTCCCGGGATCGCGGATCGAGGTGATGCCGAGCGACAGCAAGGTCGGGCCGGCGCCATCGACGGGAAAGTGCTGATGCGCGTCCCACAAGCCCGGCACCAGGGTCTTGCCCTTGCCGTCGATCGCCTGCGTGCCGGTGGGCACGGCGACGGAAGATGCCGGGCCGACCGCCGTGATCTTTCCCTGGTCGACGACGACAGTCTCATCCTCGACGAAGCGCGTCCCGTCGACGAAGGCGCGGACATGCATAAAGGCGACCGGACCGGCCGGTGCTTTCGCCAGCGCCTTGGCGACGCCCGGGGAGCGAGCGGCCATGGCATCTTCCTGGGCCTTGTCGATCTTGGCACGATAGGACTCATAGCCGCTGCGGATCCAGGTCAGCACCAGGTCGAAGGCAAAGAAGTGGCCCTTGCTGTCCATCCAGACCGGCAACGGCACATATTGCAGCCCGGTCACGGCATAGGCCGTGATCGTCTGCTTCTTCGCACCTTCCCCGATGGTGAGCGTCGTCAGCGTCTCGGCATGCGCCTCCCCGCCCGGCAGCGCCTTCAAGGTTCGGTTCGGCGCTTTGATCAGTGCTTCGGCAAAGTCTGCCGTCAGGTCGATCGGCCCGCCGAAAGCCTGATACATCTCGGGCTTGCCGTAAGGCGCCGAGCCGTCATCGACCGGGCTTTTCCAGCTCGCCTTGCCGTCCTTGATCTCGAAACTTTCGGCCGCGTCGCCCTCAGGCGTGAAGCCGCGGATCGTCAGCCGGTCGACCATCCCGTCGGCGTCGTGATGGATCGCGCTGTCGGTCTCGAACACCTGCCCGCGCAGATTCTCGCTCTCCCGCCCCATATGGGTGCCATCCGGCAGCGCCCAGCGGAACGAATGTCCGTGCTCTCCAGCCGGGGAGACGATGGTGTACTGCTCGGCGTCCGCCGGCGGCTTGGCGAGATCGGCCAGCTGCGCCGGATCGGCCAGGGCCGGCGATGCGGTGAGGCCAAGAAAAACGAAGACAACCGCTATCCGCATGAAAATCCCCGCTTATTGATTGTGGGGAGCCTGACGTATTTCCGCGGGGAGGAGAAGTAGATTCTAAGCGGTCAATCGTTCGGCACGCCGAACCTCTCCTGATAGCGCCGATACCGCTTCCGCTCCTCGATGGTGCGCGGATCGTCCGCGGCCGACTTCTCGTAGGCGTTCTTGTTGCCGTGGGAACCCTGGTGGCGGGCCTGGAGGAAGTCGTTCATCCGCCTGGCGGCGTCGGGCGTGAGCGGCAGGCGCAGCTCATCGTAGAGCTTGCCGATCGCCGCCATCGGGTCGGCCATGAATTCGGGATAGATGATGTTGCCGTAGAAGCCGGGCCGCATCAGGCCGGTGTCGATCCAGTCCATCACGTCGTCCCACATCTTCACACGGGAATCGACGTCCAGCCATTCGTCGCCGGTCTTGTTCTCGCCGAACACGTTGTCGGTCCGCCAGGAGACGATGACGCCGCCGACATTGATCACCGAATCCGCCGTGGTCACCGGGTCGCGATGCGGCAGGACGATCTTGGCGTCGGGATAGGCCTTGAGCAGCGCCGGGATGCGCGGCATGTGGGTGGGGTTCTTGAACAGCCAGTGCGGCTTCCTGAATTTCCACTGCAGCAGCTTGATCAGCCTTTTGTGCCAGGCGAAATGCAGATCGGGCGACTGCTCGTTGAAATAGCGCTCCCAGCTCGGGATCTGGAAGCCGAGCTGCCAGACCTCCGAGAAGAAGGCGGAATAGGTGAACTCGATATCCTCGACCGGGATATTGCCGCCCCAGGCATGCATCGAGGCCCAGTCGGGCGAGATGCCGTGGACGAAATCCACCCTGCCCTGCGCCTCGGCGATGCGCGGGTCGGTCTCGTAGGTCGCCTCCTCCGGCGACGGAACGGGGAACAGCCCCTCCCAGCGCTGGACCGAGCGGAATTGCGGGTCCTGCGAGAGAGTCTCATGCAGGATTGTGGTGCCGGAGCGGCCGAAGCCGAGGATGAAGACCGGCTCGGTCACCACCTCATCCTCGATCTCGGGATGGCGCTTATAGGCCTCGGTCACCCGCAGCCGCGCCTCGAGATAGGTCAGCATGTCCGAGCGGGTCAGCACCCGGCCGATGAAATTGAGCCGCGCCTCGGCCTCGATGGTCTTCAGCAGGAAACGGAAATGCTCGCGCCAGCCATCCTCGCCGAAATCGTCGAGGCCGGTATTGCGCCGCGCATGGTCAAGCAGCGAGGCCTCGTCCAGCGGGACGACCGCGTTCATGTCGAGGAACCTGGCCAGCCGGTTGGTCTCGGACACCCATTCCGGGCGGCCCTTAAGGGTCCAGCCTTCGCGACGATCGTTCGAGTCCGCCATCGTCCTCCCCCAACATGCTGGCGGCATTTTCAGCCGCCGGATTATGCCGGGACCCTAGCGGGCGGGAGGCGGTGCTTCAACGCGGCAATTGCCCAAAAGGGCGGCAAATCTGCTCAGCTGCGCTATAAGATGCACATGCGGCAGCGGGCGGAGAAAGATGCGCAGGGTTTCCGAAAAGGCGGTGAGGAAATACGAGGCACGGCAGGTCAGACGCATCCATAAATGGCGGCGGCGGCGGCCGGGCTGGATCGCGCGGACGATCGAGCTCCTGGTCTCGCCGATCGTCTATCTGTTCCGCCAGGTCATCCCGCACAGCACGGTCGAGAGCATACTGCACGGCAATCTCTCATTCGCCCGCCGCTGGGCCCGGGAAGGCCGGACCCTGCGCTCGCTCGGCGTCACCCATCACAGCGAGCTGTCGGCGGCCGAACTGCTGCATTCCGACCGCACGGTACGGCGAATCCAGCGCCGCGCCGTCTGGCTTGCCGCCAGCGTCGGTTTCGTCGCCGGCATCTTCGGCATTTTCGCGCTGCCGGTCGGCATGGCGGCGATCCTCAATATCGCGCTGCGCACCATCCACCGGATTGGGCTCTGCTATGGCTACCCGGCCGAGGGCGAGGCCGAGCGGCTA
>CAZNNJ010000330.1:0-6522 GCA_964574305.1 uncultured Rhodospirillales bacterium
TGATGCCACAATGTAGCCTCACCAAAAGATCCCTCGGCGCCCAGTGCTTGTTGCACCGGTCGCCGAGAGAAGTCGGGGAGGAACCGCCGTGTGGGGCGGTATGCCCGGGTAGGGGGAAGACTCTACCCGGGCCGTCTTCCGCGACACGCTCATTAGGATCGCCGGAGCGTGAACTAACGGTCGTATCGCAGAACTTGTGCACAGGTGTTTCAGCTATTCCTGCCTCATGTATTCGCGTCCTAGGTGGATGCTTCGTATTGCGAATGGATCGATGATCCGACCCACCTCTCCGCCCATGGCGCACCAGCTTCCTTAAAAAAAAACCGGTCATAACCTTACATAGCCGCCACATTCGTGCGCTGGCCAGATATACGCCGTTTGCAGCCGGGCAACAAGTAGTCGATTAATTAATATATTATATCGTCGTGCATCGTCCGGTTGGAAAGCCTTTGCTTGATGCGCTAGCAATCTCGGTGCCAATGAGAAAGGCATTGGGATCAGCGGATCTCACTAGCGGCCGAACGTGTCCGGCGAACTGCCCCTAATCGACACGGCTTCTTCGGCGTGTAGGTTGAGATCAAGGCAGATCGCTACTCGAAATCCATCAGCTAGGCGCGCAGATGTAGCAACCGGGCTATGCGATCTCCGCCAAGAAATTCAGACATACTCGATGGGCGATTCACTCCAGCCGATAGATGCCGACGTCATTTGCGGGATGCCGTGATTTCCTGCTTGGAGGCCTCGCTCGTCGGGATCCCGGGAGACGCACGTGTGAGCGCGAGCGAAAACTAGGACTGGCTGCTTGGCTACCTGATTGAGGCGGCGGCGATCGCCAACAGCCGGCCCCTCGTTTCGATCTCCGATGGCGGCGCTCTTCCCGCCTGAGCTCAACCTCCCCCTGTCATGTATGGTCAATGTTGTGGTCAGTCTGCATCATTGGCAATGGCCTCTTGCGATGGCGATGATAGATCGTGCGCGGGCTGGATTGTCCGCTGTTTTCTATCATGCCGTGACGATGAGGGTTAGCCGTGCAGTCCTTAGCTGAGCGTTTAGAAGTGAATACGACCGTGCGGTCGAATGAGGAATTGCTGACGGCCGTGAAAGCGGTGTGCAGCGATCCGGAGTTTGAGCGGGAGGCGGCGGCCGCGGACCGGGAGAACCGGCAATCTGCGCGCAACGTGGACCGCCTGCGGGAGCTTGGGATCGTGCGGGCTATCTTGCCGGCGCCGGTCGGCGGCGGTGACATGGGCGCGGGCCAGATTGCGCGGATGATGGAGATCATCGCGTCGCATGACAGCGGGACGGCGACAGTGGTGAACATGAACACCAACTCGCTGATCTACCTGTCGATGGCGCCGCCCTTTCCAGGTCTAACGGCGGCACTTGCGGACGCGCGGGATAACGGGGCGATGTTTTGTGGAGGGGCTTCGGCGCCGACCGACGTGCTCGACACGAAGAAGGCGGGGTTCCAGTTCACCGACAAGGGCAGCTATTACCTGGTCAATGGGCGCGGTGGCTTCGCGACGGGATCGGAGACCTCGAAATACTTCTTTCTGATGGGCCGCAACGCCGATCCGGCGAAGGCCGAGGCGGTGGTGGCCGTGACGCCGCTCGGTGTGGAGGGGTTGATTAACCGGCGCAACTGGGACGCGATGGGGCTGCGGGCAACGGGAAGCCACGATATGGTGGCGCAGGATATGAAGGTGCCGAAGGACCACGCCTTCGCCGTTCCGATCGCGGAGATGGCGCGGATGAGCGAGCAGACGCCGAAGGAGTTCAAGCATGTGCGCGGGCGTCCGCACACGGGCATCATGGGTTGCCAGCTTGGTTCGGCGCAGCGCGCGTTCCGGCTCATCTGCGAGCATCTGGAGAAGCGCGTCGGCACGATCGCGGTCCCGGTGGACGGGGCGGATCAGAACCTGAAGGAGCATGCGAAAACGGCCTGGGCGCGTCATCGGCTTGGGCGGATGGCGGCGATGATCGATAACGCCCGGACGCTGGTCTATGCCTTCGCAGACGATCTAGAGGCGCACGGGCTGCAGGGGGCTGCGACGCAATACACCTTTGCCCGCACCCTGGTAGCGACCAAGGTGATGTTGGAAGAGGTCACTACCGGGATCACGGCGCTCACCGGTGCGCACGGCTTCGTCTCCGGCAGCCCGCTGAGTCTCGCCTTGCGCGACGCCGTCGGCTTCAACGCCATGGTATGGCGGCTCGACGAGCTGATGGAAATGTGTGGCCGCGCCGCAGTCGGCGAGGCCATCGTCGTTCCCGGTCTGGGCGGTACCTGACGATAGGCCGCTAGCTACCACTCCTCGTTCTCATCGCCTTCGTTGTGTGGGGATCGCTGTCTCGGCGCCACATATAACGAAGGCGCTGGTGCGATGTGGCGAAGAGTGGCCGACAACGGTCATCGTGGAGGTCTTTTCCGACCTTAGCATATGCGCACCGCCGCAGGCTCGGGTCACGGCCCGGAGCGCCTGCCTTGTCTTTGGCCTTAGCGATTCATGAGTATGCGCATGGCCGTGGGGTGATTTCTATTACCCTCGCCGGTGGCGCTCTTTTCCGGTCCATTTGCAGCCATTGAGGCTTCGCACGTGTGCCGTGGGGCGGATGGCGGCCATCTCGCCAGCCAAAGTGAAGGTCTCGGAACTCGGGCAGTGCACCGCCCGCAAGCACCAACCGTCTCGACATGTCGGCGGGCTTCGGGGCTGACGGTGTCATCGTAGTTTCGATCGAGGCTACCGGTGAGCTGGCCGGCGGAGACGGCCACGCCTTTCTGCCTGCGCGGGACAATCTCCCTTACGATATGCTGCCCGCGGGTTGAATTAGTGATGTAAGCCTTCGGCGAATGATCTCCTCGGCCTCTGCCATTATCCGGTCTATCAGTTCGCGCACACTGGGGATGTCTTGGATCAACCCCTGCACCATTCCAGCAGACCAAATGCCGTGGTCGAGTTCGCCCTTTTGCAGGCCTTCACGTCCGCGCGTACCCTTTACGAGATGGGCCACGTCGTCGAATGGACGTCCCTCCGCCTCGATCGCGATCACTTGCTGGCTGATGACATTCCGCGCCACCCGCGCCGTATTGCGATAGGTGCGGAAGATGAGGTCGGTGGCGCGCTCATCATTCGCCACCATGGCCTCCTTGAAGCACCGGTGGAGGGGCGCCTCCTGCGTGGCACAGAACCGCGTCCCCATGTTGATGCCGTCGGCGCCGAGGGCGAGCGCAGCGACAAGGCCTCGCCCGTCACCGAAGCCTCCGCTAGCGAGCATCGGAATTTTCAGCTTGTTTGCTGCCGCAGGGATCAGGATCAGACCGGGGATGTCATCCTCGCCCGGGTGTCCGGCGCATTCAAAGCCATCGATTGAGACCGCGTCGACTCCCATACGTTCCGCTGACAACGCATGTCGGACGGCCGTGCATTTGTGGATCACCTTGATACCGTGCGCCTTGAAGTCGTTCACGTGCTCCTGCGGCTTGTACCCGGCGGTCTCCACCGCCTTGATGCCACTCTCGATGATCGCGCGACGATATTCCGCAAATGGTGGTGGGTTGATGGATGGTAGAATGGTCAAATTGACGCCGAATGGCTTCTCGGTCATTTCGCGCGTGCGGGCGATCTCCCTAACCAGGGCTTCGGGCGTGGGCTGAGTTAGCGCCGTCAGAAAGCCTAAGCCTCCGGCATTCGCCACCGCCGAGACCATCTCCGCGGTCCCCACCCATTGCATGCCCCCTTGGGCAATGGGGTGGTCGACCCCAAAAAGCTCCGTAAACCTTGTCTTGAGCATCCCCGCCTCCGATCGGCCGGAAAACGCCGGCGTCGGCGCAATATAAGTGGTTAATTAATATGGTCAAGCGAGCTTCGGCCGCTATTGCGGTGTCAGCCTGCGCTGTGTGTTGATTATTCGATTGAGTAATTGCTATCCTCCGCGAACGCCTTGTGACGCTGATCGTTCACGAGACGAGAACGGGAAGGAAGGGCGCCCATGGACTTCGAATCGAACTACACGATGACAATTGGTGGCCGAGCCGTTACCGGCGAGGGATCCACTGGTGTCGTCAATCCGGCCACGAGAGAGATCTTTGCTCACGCGCCGACAGCGGGGGTGAAGAATCTAGACGCAGCGGTCTCAGCCGCCAAGGCCGCATTTCCGGCTTGGAAGGCGCTGGGCATTGAACACAGGCGCGAAGGGCTGATCGCGCTCAGCGAAGCGATGGAGGCCCATGCTCAGGAGCTGGCGAGCCTCTTCGTGCGCGAGCAGGGCCGTCCGGCGGATTGGGCGCTGGGAGAAATCACCTTTTCTGCCCGCTGGCTGCAGGCGATCGCGGCACAGGACATCCCAGTCGATGTGGTCGAGGATACGGACACCCGCCGTGTCGAGGTCCATCACGAGCCGCTAGGTGTGGTGGCCGGAATAGTACCCTGGAATTTCCCCGTCAATTTGGCGATCTGGAAGATCGCGCCCGCGCTCCTTGCCGGTAACACGATGGTGCTCAAGCCATCGCCGTTCACGCCACTCTGCGCGCTCAAGATCGGCGAGATGTCTCGCGACGTGCTGCCCCCGGGGGTCCTCAACATCATTTCCGGCGACGACGCGTTAGGCCCGATGATGACCGCACATCAGGGCTTCGCAAAGATCAGCTTCACCGGCTCGACCGCGACCGGCAAGCGGGTCATGGAAGCAGCGGCCAGGGACTTGAAGCGGATCACACTCGAACTCGGCGGAAACGATGCCGCGATCGTCATGCCCGATGTCGATGTCGATAAGATTGCACAGCAGATATTCATGGGCGCGTTTTTCAATTCGGCCCAGATCTGCATCGCGACCAAGCGGCTCTATATTCACGAAGACGTCTATGATGCCCTCCGTGATCGCCTCCATGAATTGGCCAAAGCTGCGACGGTTGGGGATGGAAGCCAGCAAGGCGTGCTTTTCGGACCGGTCCAGAACGAACCGCAGTACCGGCGCGTACTTTCGCTGCTCGAAGACGCCCGCCGGGAGGGCTTGACCCTGCTGCAGGGCAAGGAGGTTCCGAAAGGAGGCTATTTCATTCCGATCACCCTCGTGGACAATCCGCCCGAAGAATCTCGCGTAGTGCAGGAGGAAGCCTTCGGTCCGGTGCTGCCGCTGATGAAATTCAAGGATGTCGATGATGTCGTCGCGCGAGCCAACAATAGCGAGTACGGCTTGGCCGGTGCGGTCTGGTCGGCGGACATCGAGCAAGCGGTGTCGATCGCCAAACGCCTGGAGACGGGAACGGTGTGGATCAATCAAAATCTTCAAAACGGAGCGCATATTCCTTTTGCGGGCTTCAAGCAGTCGGGGTTCGGCGTTGAGAATGGCAAGGAAGGGCTTCTGGAATACACGCAGCCCAAGTCCATCTACATTCCGAAGGTAGTCGCGAGCTGAGGTACGCAGCGTGCTACCTTCGATTAGCCGGAACCGGCTCTTCGGCGCCGGCTTTGATCAAGGTCGACGAATTGATCTCTAAGCCTCGAAAAGTTCTCATCGCCCCTTGGGGGGTGGAGCCGATTTCGTCGACGCGCGAGGGGCAATGGAGAGGTGGCAGGGCTTGGAGGCTCATTTCATTTGAGCGAGGGCAATCTCGGCCGCCTATGAGCTTGCCGGCCCGATCTGAAAGCCCTATGGGCTTCGGTCCCCGTATGGAGGAGGGGCGAGGCCAAGCCTGACCGGCCGGGCTCCGTCCCTGCTCTAGCGACCCTTCCATTGCGGGGGGCGCTTCTGAGCGAAGGCGAGCGGGCCTTCCCTGAAGTCTTCGGAGTGAAAGAGCGCGACGAGGGCAGGATAGCGATTCTGTGCTTTGTAAGCGGCGGCAAGGGTCGGCTCGTCCCGGCCATTGAGAACGATCTGCTTGGAGGCGCGGACCGACATTGGGCTATTCGCCATGATCTCGGTCGCCCAGCGCTTCGCGACTTCCATTAGCTGGCCTTCCGGGGCGACCTCGTTGACGAAGCCGAGCTGTTGTCCTTCGGTAGCGGTCACCCGCCGGCCGGTCAAGATGAGGCCCATCGCAGCCTTGAGGCCGATTACCTGAGGCAAGCGCAAAAGCCCACCCTCTGTCGCCGCCACACCGACCCTCGGCTCGGGAAGCGCGAAAACAGCGCTTTCCGCCGCTATAATCAGGTCGCAGGCGAGTGCGATTTCGAAGCCCCCACCCATCGCAGTGCCATTCACGGCGGCGATGACCGGCTTGGTGAGATCGAAACGTCCCGTCAACCCGGCAAAACCCGTGAGCGGAGCTTCTAGCCGCTCGCCGCGGGCTGTTGCCTTGGCCATATGCTTGAGATCGTTTCCCGCTGAGAACGCTCGGTCGCCCGCGCCTGTCAGTATTGCCACCCACTGTTCAGGATCCGCTGCGAAATCGTCGAAAATCTCAGCCAGTTCGCCGTTAGCGGCCGGATTGAGCGCGTTCATCTGATCGGGACGGTTGATCGTCACGATCGTCAAGGCGCCTTCGGGCTCAACGTTGCAGAAACGGTAGCCTTGTGCCTTGCG
>CAZNNJ010000331.1:0-5707 GCA_964574305.1 uncultured Rhodospirillales bacterium
GCCTGGACACCTGCCCGCAGGAAAGCTGGTCCAACTGGCCGGTCACCGTCCGCGCGTTCCTGAACCTGCCCGACGAACTGATGCTGTTCGCCGGCATGTCGCTGGGCTGGCGCGACCCCGATCACCCGCTGAACAATATCCGCACCGCGCGGGAGCCGTTCGAGGTCTTCGCCGAGATGCGGGGGTTCGAGTGATCAGCAACGGCGGGTCATGATGGGGCTACAAGCCGCATGAAGTCGGCCACGCGCAGGATTTGGATATCCTGATATCGGCCAAGCCGCAGCAGATCGCCGTCGCCTGAAACAAGAAACTTCGAATTGGCCGCAACCGCACATTCGAGTACTCGGTCGTCGGCCGGGTCTTCCTTGATGACGGTCAGTGTCTGCGTCGGATGCACTTTTGTCGTGAAGTCGGCAATTTCATTCAGAGCGTCCGTCAGCCGGACGACATCCCAGAGGAATTTTGTCCGCAGTACGCGATCGACCTCACCGATTATCCAATCGGAGATGGCCAGGCTGATCATCCCTCGACGGGCTTGCTCGAGAAACCGAAGCGGGGTTCCACCGAAGGCGAGAGCGGAAATGTAGATATTGGAGTCCGCCGTGACCTCAATCACTCGACGGCTCTTGCCGTGCCTCGGCAATTAATCTCGGAATGTCTTCCTCGCTGAAGCCGGCCGCGCGGGCGCGCTCCTGCCCATAGGCGAGAGTACGTTCCCAGCGGCGTTCCTTGAGGCCGCGCTCGATGACCTCGCGCAACATCTCCTGCGGAAGGCGCTGCTCCTCCTGCGCGGCGGATTCGACTTCCGCCAGCAGGCCAGGGGGGAGACGACGAAGATCAAGGGCCTTTTCCATATGCAAAAAATAAGTCTCGGCGACGGGCAAATCAACGACGGTTCGAAATGAGAACCCATAGGGCGGACGACCGCCAGCCGGCGCATCAACCGCCCCTCTATCCCCCGCCGCTTTCCTCCTTTATGGATTCCGGCCTGCGCAGCAAGAGAACGATGCGCGGCAAGGACTTGGGGGAAGGGGCATGCGGGACCGGCCGCTGACGCGACAGGGGAATATCTGGGAAATCCGTGAGCAGGCGCGCCGCCGCCTGCCGCCGCCTCTGTTCGATTTCCTGGAGGGCGGGGGCGAGGACGAATGGACGCTCCGCCGCAACGTCGCCGCCTTCGACGACTGGTCGCTGCTGCCCCGCACCCTGGTCGACGTCGCCGAGATCGACACCACGACCACCGTGCTGGGCCACAAGATCGATTGGCCCGTCATGCTGGGGCCGACCGGCATGTCGCGCGTCTTCCATACCGACGGCGAGATGGCGATCGCCCGCGCCGCGGCCAAGGCCGGCACGATCTACACCCTCTCCACCATGTCGACCTATTCGATGGAGGAGGTGGCGGGGGCGGCCAAGGCGCCGAAATGGTTCCAGGTCTATTGCCTGCGCGACCGGGAGCTGACCCGCGATTTCCTCGGCCGGGCCAAGGCCGCCGGCTATACCGGCCTGATGGTGACGGTGGATGTGCCGGTGCCGGCCAACCGCGAGCGCGACCGCCGCTCCGGCATGACCATTCCGCCCAAGCTCACCCTCGCCAGCACGATAAGGTCCGCCACAAGGCCGGGCTGGGTGTTCGACTATCTGACCAGCAAAACACCGGTGCTGGCCAATGTCGCCCACCGGCATGCGGTCGGTTCGGCCGAGGCGGTGCCGCTGCATGAGCAGGTCCACCGGCTGTTCGACCCGTCCGTCACCTGGAAGGACGTGGAATGGATGGTCGGCGAGTGGGACGGGCCGCTGATCATCAAGGGCATCCTGCATCCCGAGGATGCGAAGAACGCCCATGCCATCGGCGCCAGGTCGGTGATCGTGTCGAACCACGGCGGCCGCCAGCTCGACGGCTGCTCCTCCAGCCTCGACGCCCTGCCGCGCATCGCCGATGCGGTCGGGGGAGACATCGAGCTCTTGCTCGACGGGGGCATCCGCCGCGGCACCCATGTGCTGAAGGCGCTGGCGCTGGGCGCCAGGGCCTGCCTGATCGGCCGCGCCTATCTCTATGGCCTTTGCGCCGGCGGCGAGGCGGGAATCGACCGGGTGCTGACCCTGCTGCGCGCCGAGGTCAGGCGCGACATGGCGCTGATGGGCACCACCAGGATCGCCGACGTGACGCGCGACCGGATCGCCGGCGGGGCGCCCTGATCCGCGCCTACTTCCCGTCGATCGAGAAGGCGTAAAACTTGTTGTTGCCCTTGAATTGCGGGCCGAGGTGGGCGTAGCCGGAGCCCCGACAGACCACGCCGCCGGACACGGCCGGGCTGGTGCACGCCACGGTGCCGGCGGGCAGGCAGGCCGTAATCCGAGATGAGATGCTTCCATAAGGTGGCGCCGGTCGCCGCGTCCAGCGCCTGCAGATTGCCGCCCCAATCCGGGACATAGACCACGCCGTTCACCACCGCGGCCCTGGCCGACACGTCGCCGCCGACGGCCGCGATCCATTTCGCTTCAGCCGTGCGGCATTGGCGGTATTCGCCGGGTTCTGCCCGAACATCGGCCAGCTGACCGCGCCCGCCGGATGGGACAGCGCCAGCGCGGCCGAAACACAGACAAGGGATGCCCTCGATCGGTTGCGCGTCATGACTGCCGTCCCCCGGCTGATGACCAAGCGATGCGGCCACTTATACTGCCGATGCCCGCGCGGGGCTCATGACAAACCGGTGGTCAACGGCTCGAGGTCAGATCCGGATTCGGCTCAGATTGTACTTGATGGTCTCGAAATGCTCGGCGATGGCCCAGGCGATTCGGTTCTCATGCACGACGTCGGCACCGCAATAGGCGCAGATGAATTCGATCTCCAGATCCCATTGCAGCTGCCGCGGCGTGATGTGGTGCAGGGCCCCGCAGGCCGGGCAGGAAATATCTCCCCCATAATCTCGCATCCGATCGCATCTCCATCGCGCAGGCTTCGCCCAATTCAGCGTTAGGAGCGGGAACGGCCCGCGGAGCGATCCGGTTCCGCGACAAATCTGGGGCAGCCGGTCAGGCTGGCGCCGAGACCGCTCCGGCGCTGGCGACTGGCAGGGAAGGGGATGCCGGCGTCCGCCCGCGTCCATATTGCCGAGGCGAACAGCCCATGACCCGCTTGAAGGCGGTGCTGAAGGCGCTTTCGGATTTATTGCCCAGCGTGCGGGCGATGACGGACACGCGGTCGCCGGAAGCTTCCAGCCGGTCGCCGGCCAGCAGCATCCGCCAGCGCGCCAGATAGTCCATGGGCGCGGCTCGGCGGCCGGCGTAAAGGCGCCGCGGCTTCAAGTGGTCCGGGGCTGCATCCGGCGGCCCCGGCGCCGGCCGACGTCAGGATTTCGTCGGGGCGGTGGATTCCTTGATCGCCGCGTCATGATACCAGCAGGCGCTGACGGCGTCGCTGACGCGCTGGGCCATCAGTTCGGCCGCGTCGGTGTTCTCGCGACGGGCGGCGAGGGCCCGGCGCCCGCCCACGGGAAACTGTAATATCTTTGCCGACTGCCCTTGGGCCGACAGGCTGTGGGTGTTCATCATTTTCCAACTCGTCTTTCCGGCGTCCGCGTCCCGCGGGCCAAATCATCGTTGCCAATAATCTGGGCCCATCCGGGCAGCACGCAACGTGCTGAAATTCGATAGCTGCAATGATGAAAATTTAGACAAACTGCCCTAATTTTGAGCATTTCCGTACAACCGCGCGCGCTCTGCCGTGGCCGAGATCGTCCGGTTTCCTCCATTTTGTAACCATTTATTTGCGTCAAAAGGTCCCGGCATTCGCGGCCGGACTGTCGAGGAGTCGCGGATTTCCGCGGGATATCCGCGATATGCCGCCACGGGACCGCCCGGGAACCGTCTGGTGGCCTCGACAGAGCGGCCCGAGTTGGCACATTCGCTGCACTAAGGAGAAACGCTCTTCGCGAAATCCATCAACCTAACCTGACAGGCAGCCAAGGGATCGAGATGACAAAGTACAAACTGGAATATATCTGGTTGGACGGCTACACGCCGGTACCGAACCTGCGTGGCAAGACCCAGATCAAGGAATTCGACGCCTTTCCGACGCTGGAGCAGCTGCCGCTCTGGGGCTTCGACGGCAGCTCGACCCAGCAGGCCGAGGGGCACAGCTCCGACTGCGTGCTGAAGCCGGTCGCCGTCTTCCCGGACAGCGAGCGCGTCAACGGCGCTCTGGTGATGTGCGAGGTCATGATGCCCGACGGCGTCACCCCGCACGCGTCGAACAAGCGCGCCACCATCCTGGACGATTCGGGCGCCTGGTTCGGCTTCGAGCAGGAATATTTCCTCTACAAGGACGGCCGCCCGCTCGGCTTCCCGGCGGAAGGTTATCCGGCACCGCAGGGCCCGTACTATACCGGCGTCGGCTACAAGAATGTCGGCTCGGTCGCGCGTGAGATCGTCGAGAAGCATCTCGACATCTGCCTTGCGGCCGGTATCAACCACGAGGGCATCAATGCCGAGGTGGCCAAGGGCCAGTGGGAATTCCAGGTGTTCGGCAAGGGCTCGAAGCGCGCCGCCGACGAGATGTGGATGGCCCGCTATCTGCTGCTCCGTCTCTGCGAGAAGTACGGCATCGATGTCGAGTGGCACTGCAAGCCGCTGGGCGACACCGACTGGAACGGCTCGGGCATGCATGCCAACTTCTCGACCACCTTCCTGCGCGAGACCGGCGGCGAGGCCTACTTCATGGACCTGATGAAGGCCTTCGAGAAGAATCGCGAAGACCATATCGCGGTCTACGGCCCGGACAACCACATGCGCCTCACCGGCAAGCATGAGACGGCCTCGATCCACCAGTTCAGCTGGGGCCTCAGCGACCGCGGCGCCTCCATCCGCCTGCCGATGAACTTCATCAAGAACGGCTATCGCGGCTATATGGAAGACCGCCGCCCGAACTCCATGGGCGACCCCTACCAGATCGCCTCGCAGATCCTGAAGACGATCTCCGAGGTTCCGCTCCCGGGCGCCGCTTCGGCTGCCGCCTAAGTTCATACGGTCAGGCCCGGCCGCAATGGCCGGGCCAAAGCTTTACGAAGAGGCGTCCCTAGGGGCGCCTCTTTTTTTGACCGGTTCCCGGGTGCCCGATGGGCTGGGGGCTGTCGGGCGCTGCCCTGGCCCGGTAAGCTCACGACACCGACACGATCCAACGGGACAACGCTGCCTCATGCGCTTCATCGACCGGGACGAGGTGGCCCGCTGGCTCACCTACGAACGCTGCATTCCGATCGTGCGCGACGCCATGATCGCCTTTTCCCGGGGCGAAACGCGCCAGCTGCTGCGCTCGATCATCCCGCTGGCCGAGGGGCGCATGTTCGGCATCATGCCGGGCGCGCTGGGCGAGAGCGCGCCGTTCGGGGCGAAGCTGATCAGCATCTATCCCGAGAATTTCGCCAAGGGGGTGCAGTCGCACCAGGGCCTCGTCATCCTGTTCGAGCCCGGCACCGGCGCGCCGGTTGCGGCCGTCCATGCCGGGGAACTCACCGCCATCCGCACCGCCGCGGCCAGCGCGGTCGCCACCGATGCCCTGGCCCGCCCGGATGCCTGCCGGCTCGCGATCCTGGGCTATGGCGAGCAGGCGGCGACGCATGCGCGGGCGCTGGGCAGGGTGCGGCAGCTGGAGGCGATCGCGGTCTGGGGCCGGTCGCCGGACCACGCCCGGGACTTCTCCCCGCAA
>CAZNNJ010000331.1:5717-6508 GCA_964574305.1 uncultured Rhodospirillales bacterium
GATCGCGACGCTGGAGAAAGCCGTGGCCGACGCCGATATCGTCTGCACCGTAACCCACGCGAGCGAACCGATCCTTCTGGGCAGGTGGCTCAGCCCCGGAACGCATGTGAACCTGGTCGGCTCCAGCCGCGCCGGCCCGGTCGAGGTGGACAACGACCTGGTCGTCCGTGCCCGCTTCATCGCCGACAGCCGCGAAGGCGTGCTGGCCCAAGGCGCCGAGTTCCTGCGTGCCAAGGCCGCCGGCCTGATCGGCGACGACCATATCGTGGCCGAGATCGGCCAGGTGCTGGCCGGCGACATCCCCGGCCGCCGCACCGCGGAGGAAATCACCGCCTACAAATCCCTCGGCCATGTGGTGCAGGATCTGGCGGCCGCATGGGCGCTCTATGCGGACGGCTAGCACGCGCCAGCGAGCCTCCCGTCCGCTGCTGGAGGCGCTGTAGGGTCTTTCTGGAAGGCGCTTGAACCGATCGAATTTGCGACCTAGTTGAGGGCTCTTAACAGCACCATGGAGAGTCCATTGGTCAGCCTCGTTTTGGCCGAAGTCGCGGCGAGCGTTTCGGAGCTGAAGAAGAATCCGATGCGCACCGTCGCGGCCGGCGAGGGCGCCCCCGTGGCGATCCTGAACCGCAATGAGCCCGCCTTCTATTGCATTCCGGCCCCCGCCTATGAGGCGCTGATGGATCGGCTGGAAGATATCGAGCTGAACGCGATCGCCGACGCGCGCAAGGACGAGCCGGCGGTGAAGGTCGCGCTGGATGAGCTATGAGCTGGCGTTCCTGGACTCAGCG
>CAZNNJ010000332.1:0-369 GCA_964574305.1 uncultured Rhodospirillales bacterium
AAATCTGTGGACATGCTCCATCGTGGCGCTGAATGCCGATACAGGAAAGCTCGTCTGGTATTATCAGACCACGCCCCACGATACGCATGACTGGGATGCCGTCCAGACGCCTGTCCTGGTCGATGGCGAGTTCAAGGGTCAGCCGCGAAAACTGCTGATTCAGGCGAATCGGAACGGGTATTTCTTCGTGCTGGACCGCGCCAAGGGCAAGCATCTGCTGACGACGCCCTGTGCCGATGTGAATGGGGCGGCGGGCCCCGAGGCGAAGGGAGGGCCGATCGCCAGGCCGGGGGAGGGGCCGAGGCCGGACGGGGCCCTCGGCAACCACAGTTCAGGGGGGGCCACGGGCTTGGAGGCGCCGGGCATTGG
>CAZNNJ010000332.1:379-6500 GCA_964574305.1 uncultured Rhodospirillales bacterium
CCTTTGATTCCGGATTCGGGGCTGCTTTATGTCAACACAACCCAGACCTTCAGGGTCTTTAACCTGCCCGACCTCAGCCCGAAACCGGCGGGTTTCGGCGGCCGCGACGATTTGCTGGCGCCCAATCCCGCCCTGTCCGCAATCGACTACAAGACCGGCAAGGTGCGTTGGGTGCATAAATTCAGTCTGGGTTCCGCCACCTCGGGCGTGTTGAGCACAGCGGGAAAGCTCGTGTTCGCCGGTGACAGCGATCGCGATTTCGTCGCATTGGATAGTGGAACGGGGCAGTCGCTTTGGCACGTCAATTTGGGTGCGATGACCAACAATGCGCCCATCACCTATGAACTGGATGGCCGCCAGTATCTGGTCGTGGCCGCCGGGCTCGATCTTTACGGATTTGCGCTGCCGCAAGCGAAGGCGAATTGACCCGACCGGATATTCGCCCCGCAACGAGCCGAGGCTGACTGAGATGAGGATCGTCATAAGGTTAATGCTCTGGGCCGGCGCCGTTGCCCTCGCGGTTCTTGCGTATTTTGCGATTTCGCTCGGTCCCTCGCTCTATCGCGCAACAGTCGGCCTCCATCGGTACGAGACGGTGCCGCCGGAGCTGCCCGCGCAGCTCAACGAAACCGCCATCCTCGTCTTCTCGAAGACCAATGGATTCCGCGATGACCCGGCGGTGAAGGCGTCCAATCAGGCGCTGTCCGATATCGCGGCGCGCCGCGCCTGGTCGGCCGTGGTGACCGAAAACGGCGCCGTCTTCAATACGGAGCAGTTGCGGCGGTTCAAGGCGGTCGTCTGGAACAATACCAGCGGCGACGTTCTGACGCTGGAGCAGCGGGCGGCCTTTCAGGCCTATATTGAGAATGGGGGCGGCTTCGTCGGCATTCACGGGGCGGGCGGCGATCCGAAATATGCGTGGCAATGGTACGTGACGACCCTGATCGGCGCCCAGTTTATCGGGCACACGCTCAGCCCTCAATTCCAGCAGGCATCGATCGTCATCGAAGACGCAACGCATCCGGCGACCAAGGGGCTGGAAAGCCCGTGGGTTCGCACCGACGAATGGTATTCGTTCGAGAAAGACCCGCGCGCCAACGGCGTTCATGTCCTCGCGACTCTTGACGAGCACACCTACAGTCCCGTGATGGCGTTGCCTGTGGTGATGAAGCCCAGGGACATCCGCATGGGCGATCATCCGATCATTTGGGCGCATTGCGTCAAGAACGGGCGGGCCTTCTATTCCGCGCTCGGCCATTCGGCCAGTACGTATTCCGAACAGGAGCATCTCAAAATGCTCGAAGGCGCGATAGCATGGGCTGCGGGTCTCGAGGGATTTACCTGCGTCGACGGCAGCGAGACAGCCAGGTCGGGCAATGCGCCGCCATGAAGATCGGCATCAATCTCCTGCTCTGGACCGAACATGTGCGGGAGGAGCATTTCGGACTGTTTCAGGCGCTTAAGGCCGTCGGCATCGACGTGCCGACCAAGATGAGCGCATCCTCGCGCTCGTCCAGCGCTCCGGCATCGCCCCGCAGGCAAACGATGTAGTGCTGGAAATCTAAATACCAGCAGGTCCGATTCTTTGAAATATATACATGATAGATGCGACCTGCCTTCGGAGGGCAGGGTAGAATGCGGTTTCTGCGGGTCTTATGCTCTATCCCCCGACAGTTTCCCCGATCTCGGATCGTTCTTCAGCGTATGTCGGCCAACGCGCGATCCTCTTGCGGACGGTCTCCGGATCGGCGTTCCGACAAGGCGAGGAGCCTCTCATTTCTGTGTGCAGCGACCGGTGTTTCCATAACACCTCACTTACAGGATCGGCATTTCGTCAAGGGCCATCGCTCGGCGGGTTTCAGGTGAGCGCTTGCAATATTCCCCGGTGATAGGGTTTCAGGTCCTGATATCGCCCAGCGCGTATCAGGTTTGCCCAATTGGGGTTGCTTAACATCGCGCGACCGACGGCGATCATATCGAACTCGCCTCGCTCAAACAGCTCGATCACCCGATTGAGGCTAATTGGTCGTGCATAGTCGTGCTTGCAGCTGTCTGTTTTCTGAAAATGCGCGACATAGTCGTCGGCGCCGACCCCGAAAGGCTGGTCGAGCGTGACGGACCCGACGGAGATGGTCGGCAGCCCTGACAGTTTACGCGTCCAGCCTGCTAAGGTCCGCTCGCTGCCGTCGAACGCCGGTTCCCAGAAACGCCGCACGGACACATCGAACGCATCGACGCCGGCGTCGACCAGGGGCTCGACCAGCTGCGCCACATCGTCGGGGGTCTCGGCGATCCTGGCGTCATAATCCTGCAGCTTCCATTGCGAAAAGCGGAACAGGATCGGAAAGTCCGGGCCTGTACGCCGGCGTGTGGCGGCAACCACTTCGGCGCCGAAACGAACGCGGTTGCGCAAGCCGCCGCCATACCGGTCGGCGCGGCGGTTCATCCTTGCCCAGAAGAACTGGTCGATCAGGTAGCCATGCGCGGCGTGGATCTCTACGCCATCGCAGCCGATCGCCTGGGTCGCCGCAGCAGCAGCGGCGAACTGGTCGATGACGTCCGCAATTTGCCCCTCCGTCATCGGTGCGCCATAGCTTCGCCCCGGCCGCGGGCGAAGATTTTCATCCGTGTTGGGGATATACCAATCCGACGGTCCCATCGACGGCAAATGGGCATAGGGCTCGGTTCCCGGCGCGCGGGCCAATCCTGCATGCCAAATCTGCGGCATAAAGAAGCCGCCGGCCATATGAACCGCATCGACCGCCAGGCGCCACGCGGCCAGCGCTTGCGCACCGTAGAAATTGGGACTGGTCGGGTTGGAGCTGGCGCCGTCGGCGATGCTGCTCGCTTCGCCGAGAATAAGGCCCGTTCCGCCTTCCACCCGCCGGCGGTAGTAGTCGGCGTAGCCGGGAACGATCACGCCCTGCTCGGCAAAACAGCGCCCCATTGGCGCCATGACGATCCGGTTCGGCAGCCTGAGCGATTTCAGGGTAAAGGGGGTGAAGAGGCCGGATGCCGAGATATGGTCCGGGTGTGTCTCGACAATCTGCGTCGCCATCGGTTCGCCAGCGCCCGGCTACAGTGTCGTGCCGTTGTCGATCTCGTCGACGATCAGAAGCCGGGTCTTCGTCCTCTCCTGGAACTTCTCCTCGTCCTCCAGGATGATCTTATTATTCTCCGGCAGGTTGATGATGCGGTTCATCTCTTCGAGGGCAGCAGCGTCCTTGAGCCAGATTTCGGTAACAGCGTCATAGCTGTCGTCGACGCTCGTCTCCTCGGGCTGATATTTCATCAGCCCCGTGGGATAGTTCCGCACATATTTGACCCACAGATGTCCAAGCAGCCGCTTGCCGAGCACGGCGTGGCTGTTTTCATAGTGGTTGATGAAATCCTCCCGGCTCATACCGGCTCTCTTCTTGATCAGGATCACGATCTTCATGGTCTTTTCTCCTGTCACAGGCTGAGCGCTACAGCGCCGAACGGACGCTGCTCGATCAGGAATTTCAGCGCGGCCGGCGCCTCGGCGAACGGAAAGCTCCGGGCGAAGAGCGGCTTGATCTTGCCGGCTTCGGCCAGCTCCGTCAGGACCCGCCAAGCTTCGAGCCATTCCTCGGGAGTGCTGGTATAGACGCCGAAACCCTGGATGCTGGCGCGGACCAGAATCATGTCGGCCAGCGCGATCGTCGCATTTCGGCCGGCGGAGAAGCCCAGCGTGATGATCCTGCCGTAACGGGCGACGCAGCGCGGCGCCTCGGCCAGGATGGGTCCTCCAAGGGAATCGATGACGATATCCGCACCCCGGCCATCGGTGAGGCGCATCACCCCGTCGGACATGGATTCCCTTGAGAGGTCGATCACATTCGTGAACCCGGCCTCTTCCGCCTGCCTCGCCTTTCCTGTCGATCCCGCCGTCGAGATGACCAGCGCCGCGCCAAGAGCGCGCGCCTGCTGATAGGCGGCATTGCCGACCGAACCGCCGATCCCCGTCGCCAGCACGGTCTTTCCGGGCGCAAAGCCGGCCTCCCGCAAGGCGAAATAGGCTGTCGGATAGGCGACGGTGGCTTGCGCTGCGGCGGCGTCGGGAATCGAGTCCGGGATCACGGCCAGATCGTCTGCTTCGACCGCGACATATTCGGCCCAGCTGCCGGCCCTCATGAACCCGTAGGGAAACTTGCCGAACATCACCCTTGTACCCTTGGCAAGCGTGGAGCCGTTAGGGTCTTCGACGATGCCGGCTCCCTGGTTGCCCGGCTGGATCGGCAGCACGGCCTGCGGGAAATTCGGCTCGTTCTCGTTGCTGATGACCGCGGAGTCGAATGGCACCACGGCGGGCGCCGTCATGCGGACGAGAACCTCACTGGCCGTCAGGACTGGCTTTTCCCGCTCGACGAGCTTCAAAGCCCCTGGGCCGGTTTGATCCTCGATAAGCCACGCGCGCATGCCGTCCTCCAAATTGTACCTTGCCGGATGTCACAGGCTTTTTTTCGCCGGCGGGCAACCGCCGCCGATCGGTCCTTTCCTCTGGGTAATCGGGATATTTCGTTCACAGGATGGATCGGGCTCGCCGATGGCCGTCACGCGACGTCGTGGGAAGCCTCTATTGTCTGCAGGGGCAAAGTATCGGCTGGAACGGAATTGGCTCTTGCGTGCCATGAACGCCCGGACGCCTTCTTTCTACATCGACTTGAGGGGAGGCGACGCCATGGAAATCGACCCCGCGGAAATTCGCAGGCTTCTCGACAAGGAAGCGATCCGCGAAGCTTCATTACATTATACCCGCGGCATCGATCGCCACGACGACGATATCATGGCGCAAGCCTATCATCCCGATGCGACCGACGATCATGGCGCCTATATCGGCGACCCTGCGGGATTCATCGCGCACGCCGGCAAAACCCACGCCCGCAACTGGGACGTCCACCACCATTACATCACCAACCAGACCATCGACCTGGACGGCGATACGGCGCATGTCGAGACTTACTTCCTTGCCGTCCTCAAGCGAAAGTCCGGGCCGGTCGACATGGTCGGCGGCCGGTATGTCGACCGTTTCGAGCGGCGGGAGGGGCGCTGGGCGGTCGCCGATCGGGTCTGCCTGGTCGAGTGGAACGGCGAGCTCAAGTCGACCGAGATGACGATGGACCCGGATCTCTTCCTCCATGGCAGGTGGGACCGGAGCGACGTGTCGTATCAGCGGCCGCTCACGCTCACGCGCCGCCATCGGGATATCGCCTTCTGAGAGGCGCCGGTATTGCAGCCTGGGACAGGATCGATTGCGGCGGCGTGGAATGAAAATTGGCACTCGGTGACATAAGCTCTTAACCAGCATGCGGGCTCGGTCGTGACGAGTTGCCGTGCTCTTTGGAACAGGGGAAGGCCCAGAATGCGAGTGCGTGTGAATCCCGAGATTTGCCAAGGACATGCGATGTGCGCGTTGGCATGTCCGGAGCTTTTCGAGCTCAGCGACGAGGACGGCCATGCCAGCGCCATCACCGATGTGGTGCCCGACGCGCTGGAGGAGGCCGCCCTTCGCGCTCAGCGGTCCTGCCCTGAGCAGGCCATCGAAATCGAGATGTGAACCTACCCGGCCGACGAACGGATAACCGGGAAAACGAGAGGCAGGTCATCGTGGATCAAGCAGCGGATGCGCCACTGGCGCGTTGCCCTTTCAAATTCGATCATGAATCCGAGCAGCACGCCAGCAACTGGCCGGCCGAATTCCGCCAGATGCGTGAGGAATGCCCGGTTGCCTGGACCGAAGAGCATGGCGGCTACTGGGTTGCCACATCCTACAAGGATGTTGTCCGCATGGCGCAGGACGGCGCCACGTTTTCCAGCCACAAGACATTCGATCCTGAGACGCAGCATGTCGAAGGGGGCATAACGATTCCGGCGACCCCCATTCCGCGAGGGCTGCCCGTCGAATCCGACCGGCCCGAATGGGACGGCTTCCGCAGCTTCATCAACCGCAAATTCGCCCCCAGGGCCGCCGAAGCGCGCCGCGCCGAGATCCGGACCTATGTCACGGCGCTGCTCGACCGGGTGATCGAGACCGGCAGCATGGACCTGGTCGATGATTTGACCGGGCCAGCGCCGGCAATCACCACGATGGCGCTGATCG
>CAZNNJ010000333.1:0-6478 GCA_964574305.1 uncultured Rhodospirillales bacterium
ACTCAAAGCTACGGCCTCATCCGGTCGCTCGTGTGGGACGCGCTTGAATCGGGCTTTGAGGCTTCGCTGCGCCAAGAGCGCGATCTGCAGAGAATTGCAGGCCATACCCAAGACGTTGTCGAAGGGATAACCGCCTTCACAGAGAAACGCCCGCCGATGTTCAAGGGGTGTTGAGGCTGGGCATGACTCACGAAGAAGTCGTCCTCATCAGCGCAACCGCTGGACCACCCGTAGACGTGGCTGGCCAGCGCTGCCGCGACCGATCGGCCGTCAGCGTGTATCGCTCCCTCCCCCATCGCTCAGAGGCTGATCGGAATGTATCCGGCCCGCCACCAATGCAGACCGGACCCTCTCAGGAGAATCTATCATGACATACAACACGATCAGTTATGACGTTGAGGGCCGCGTCGCTACCTTAACTTTGAACCGCCCGGACAAGCTCAATGCATTCACTGGGGAGATGATGGACGAGGTCGTCGATGCTTTTGACAGCATCGATGCCGACGATAACGTGCGCGCCGTCATCGTGACCGGCGCAGGCCGGGCGTTCTGCGCCGGCGCCGACCTGTCCGCCGGGGCCACCTCCTTCGCTTTCAATCAGGATCAGCCGGACGGACCGGTTCGGCCCGACGGCAGCTTCAACTATTCTTCGCCGGGTGCACGCGACGGCGGCGGCGTCACCACGCTGCGCATCTTCAAGTGCCTGAAGCCGGTCATTGGTGCCATTAACGGCCCGGCGGTCGGCATCGGCGCCACAATGACTTTGCCGATGGATATTCGGCTAGCCAGCACCGAGGCCCGGCTAGGCTTCGTCTTCTCCCGCCGTGGCCTGGTGCCGGAAGCCTGCTCGGCATATTTCTTGCCTCGGGTCGTGGGCGTGTCGCAGGCGCTCGAGTGGTGCTACTCCGGCCGCGTTTTCCCCGCGCAGGAGGCGCTCGCCGGGGGGTTGGTCCGATCGCTGCATGCGCCGGAGGATCTGCTCCCCGCCGCGCGGGCGATCGCCGAGGAAATAGCCGAGAATACCTCGCCCGTAGCAGTCGCGCTCATTCGGCAAATGATGTGGCAGGGCCTCGGCTACACGCACCCGATGGACGCTCATCGTGTCGACAGCCGGGGTATCTTCAATCGGGGCCGTTCGCGCGACGTGGCCGAAGGCGTGACCGCCTTCCTGGAGAAGCGGCGTCCATCATTCCCAGACCGCGTCTCGACCGACATGCCGGACTACTTCCCCTGGTATGAAGAGCCTGAGTACCGCTGATGAACACGCGGGCAGCACGGAGCGACATATTTCGGCCCGACGCGTTCGAAGGCAAAAGCGTCTTCGTTGCGGGTGGGTCGAGCGGTATCAATCTTGCGATCGCTCAGCGGTTCGCCGAATGCGGCGCAAAAATCGCGCTCGTCAGCCGTAGCGAAGCGCGCATCTCGGCCGCCACCTCCAGCATCGTGGCGAGCGGCGGGCAAGCGCGCGGCTATGCGGCGGACGTTCGCGACTATGCGTCGGTCGAACGGGCGATGGCGATGGCCGCCGACGCGCATGGCCAGTTCGATGTGGTCATCTCGGGAGCGGCCGGCAATTTTCTCGCGCCGGTCCTGGGCATGTCCTCCAACGCGTTCCGCACGGTCATCGACATCGACCTCATTGGCACGTTCAATGTCTTTCGGGCCTGTTACGAACACCTGCGCCGTCCGGGTGCATCGCTGATCGCGATAACAGCGGGGCAGGGGCGGGTTCCGACCATGTTCCAGGCCCACGCATGCGCGGCAAAGGCCGGGGTCGACCTGCTCACGCGCACCCTGGCGCTTGAGTGGGGCCCCGCCGGCGTGCGGGTTAATGGAATCGCGCCAGGGCCGATCGCCGATACGGAAGGTATGGCGCGGCTGGCTTCCACGGAGGCGGCTGAGCAGCGGATCAAGTCTCGGGTGGCACTGCGCGATTATGGAACCAAGCGTGACATCGGCGACATGGCCCTGTTCCTGTCGAGCGACAACGCGCGCTATGTCACCGGTGCGATCTTCGATTGCGACGGTGGATCCATCCACGGGGACGCGTCAGGCGATGCGCTCACCGTGCACCCGAGGACAGCGTCTTGAACCCCGCAGCATCCGATGCCTCTCAACGGGCGGGAAATGCGGCGCACGGCTTCGACGAGCAACGGCTGCATCAGTGGATGGTCGAGAACGTTAAGGACTTCAGTGGGCCGATGCAGATCGAGCGGTTCGCGGATGGGCAGTCCAATCCGACCTTCAAGCTCGTCACGCCAGAGCACATCTACGTCATGCGGCGCAAGCCGAGTGGCGCGATCCTTAAGGGAGCGCATGCGGTGGACCGCGAGGCGCGAGTGCAGCAGGCGCTCGGCCAAACGGGATTTCCGGTTGCCAGGATCCATGGGCTGTGCACCGACGATAGCATCATCGGCACATGGTTCTATGTGATGGACATGGTTGAGGGACGGATCTTCTGGAACTCGACCTTTCCGGAGCTGCCGCTGGCCAGTCGCCATCTTTACTTCGATGCGATGAACCATACGCTGGCGCAGCTGCACAATGTAGACCCCGCCGCGGTGGGTTTGAGCGATTTCGGCCGACCCGGCAACTACTTCGCGCGCCAAATCGCCCGCTGGTCAAAACAGTATCTCGAGGACGGGCCGGCTGGCCGCGTGCCGGAGATGGATCGACTGGTCGAGTGGTTGCCCCAGAACATTCCGCCGGGAGACGAGACCGCGATCGTCCACGGCGACTACCGCGTCGATAACATAATCTTCCACCCCACGGAGCCGAGGGTCGTCGCCGTGCTGGACTGGGAGCTGTCGACTCTCGGGCACCCGCTGGCCGACTTCACATATTTCCTGATGATGTATCATTTGACTCCCGACTACGGCGGCGGAATTGCCGGGATCGACCTTAAGGCTATTGGCTATCCTTCCGAGGAGCAATATGTCGACGCCTATTGTCGGCGAACCGGCAGGGCGGGGATCGATCATCTCGATTTCTATCTCGCCTACAACATGTTCCGATTGGCAGCGATCCTTCATGGCATCAAAGGCCGCGTTCTGCGCGGCACTGCCGCTTCCCCCCAGGCAGCCACAGCTGCTGGCCTTTTAACCCGGAGTGCAGAGCTGGCCTGGAAGCAGGCCCAGCGTGCGGGCGCCTGATGCGGTCGGCAGCTCAACAGGAAGGACTTCAGATCATGGTTCAAATCAATGACGTCGCGAAATTGTCCACGCGCGGCCGTGTCTCCCTGCTGGAAATCGATTCGCCGCCGGTGAATGCGCTCGGACTGGCCGTTCGCGAGGGGCTGGACTCCGGCCTGTCGGCCGCCTTCGCCGACCCAAACACGGATGCGGTGGTGATAGCCTGCGGCGGGCGCACGTTCTTCGCCGGTGCCGACATCAGCGAATTCGGCAAGCCCCACGAGGGGCCGCTGCTGACTGACCTCATCAACCTTGCCGAAGGCGGGAGCAAGCCGGTGGTTGCTGCGATCCACGGCACCGCCCTGGGGGGCGGCCTGGAACTCGCGCTCGGCTGCCACTATCGCATCGCCGTTCCATCCGCCAAGGTCGGCTTGCCGGAAGTGTCGCTGGGACTGCTGCCAGGCGCTGGAGGTACCCAGCGCACCCCTCGGCTGGCCGGCGTGGCGAAGGCGCTTGATCTGATTCTGTCGGGCAAGCCAATCGGTGCCGTGGAAGCCAGAGCATGCGGCCTGGTCGACGAGATCGCCCCGGAGGGGCAACTGGTCGACGCTGCCGTGGCCTATGCGCAGCAGTTGGTGGACGCCGGCGCTCCGCTCCGCAGGGCACGCGATCTCGCGCCTGACCTGACCGGCGAGACCGCCGCCAAAATCATTGCCGAATTCCAGCAGAAACACGCGGCACAATTCCGCGGTTTCAAGGCGCCGGCCGCGATCGTGAAGGCGATCGAAGCGGCCGTGTCGCTGCCGTTTGACGAAGGCATGGCGCTGGAATTCGAACAGCTTATCCAGTTGGTCAGCAGTCGCGAATCCGAAGCGCAGCGCTACATATTCTTTGCCGAACGGGCCGCGGCGAAGGTTCCAGGGCTGAGCCCCGACGTTAAGCCGATCAAGGTCGAAAAGATCGCGGTGATCGGTGCCGGCACCATGGGAACCGGAATCTCCGTCGCCTTCCTGAACGCAGGATTGCCCGTCACCTTGATCGACCTTGATCCAGCTGCGTGCGAGCGGGCAACGGCCACGATCGCCAAGACCATGCGCAGCTCGGCGGCGAAAGGGCGCATATCGGCGCAAGAGGCCGAGCGGCGTATCGGTCGGTTGTCGACCGCTGATGCGATCAGTGCGATCGGCGATGCCGACCTGATCATCGAAGCCGTGTTCGAGCGCATCGAGCTCAAGATGAACGTGTTCCGCGAAATGGATGCGGCGGCAAAGCCAGGCGCGATACTGGCCAGCAATACCTCCTTCCTTGATCTCGACGCTATTGCTGCGACGACCAGCCGTCCGGCGAGCGTGATAGGACTGCATTTCTTCTCTCCGGCGCACATAATGCGCCTGCTTGAGGTGGTGCGCGGAGCCAAGACCTCCGATGCGGTGCTGGCAACCGGACTCCAGTTGGGGCGTGTTCTGGGCAAGGTGGCAGTCGTCTCTGCGGTCGCGGAAGGTTTCATCGCCAATCGTGTTGCGACGCGTCGGGCAGAAGCCGCCGATCGCCTAATCCTGGAAGGCCCCATGCCGTGGGACGCCGATCGCGCGATGACCGACTATGGGTTCCCGATGGGGCACTTCGCAATGGGAGATCTGGTCGGCCTCGACGTCATCGGCTGGGATCCGGCCAATACT
Source organism: uncultured Rhodospirillales bacterium (assembly GCA_964574305.1). Classification (GTDB taxonomy): domain Bacteria; phylum Pseudomonadota; class Alphaproteobacteria; order BOG-932; family Roseiterribacteraceae; genus BOG-932. The sequence goes on from CAZNNJ010000333.1 coordinate 4,811, forward strand.
GCGCGCCGGACTATCCAGGAAATCCTCTGCGAGGACGGCCGCTGGGGCCAGAAGCGCGGCAGTGGCTACTATGACTACGACGAAAACCGCCTGCGGACGCCTTCACCCCATGTCGAGAAGGCGATCCGCGAGTTCGCGCAGCAGAAAGGTATTGCGCCGAAGAGCTATACCGAGCGGCAGATCATGGAATATCTACTGGATCCGATGGTCAATGAAGGGGTCAAGCTGATCGAGGAAGGCGTTGCTCTGCGCGCCTCTGATGTCGACGTTGCCATGGTCACGGGCTATGGCTGGCCGGTCTATACCGGTGGGCCGATGTTCTGGGGCGACACCGAAGGGCTGGACAAGATCGTGACCCGGCTGAAGGCGCGCCAGGCAGCGGGCGAGCCCATCACCGTCTCGCCCCTGCTTGAGAAACTTGCGGGTGAAGGCGGGGCGCTTGCCAGTCTGTAGATTATCTTTCTAGAGGCATTCCCTGGGGCCAGCGTCTGGCGGCCAGTGGGAGCGGCATGCCGGCGGCAGCTCGATTGGCGTCCACCATGCCATGTGGTCTGCCCACGAACGGGCAAATGGCGTCGGCGAAGGCGCGATCCGACCCCGGTATATCCATGACGACCGTAAACTGGTGGGACAGCAAACCTTCGCCGTGTTCCTGTGTTGCGGCGCTTCCTGTGGGCGCCGGCTACATCACCCGCGCTGACTGTCCTGTATCCGGATCCGAACGCCCCCAGCCGGTCAGGCCTTGCCGGTTAGTGCTAGCTGGCTTGCCATCAACTCGCGCAGGACGTGTTTTTGAACCTTGCCTGACACTGTGAGCGGGAAGGCATCAACGAATCGGACGTAGCGCGGCACCTTGTAGTGCGCGATGTTGCCCCGGCAAAAGTCGATGATCTCCTGTTCGCTGGCTTCCATGCCGGAATGAAGACGTATGCAGGCGCAGACCTCCTCCCCGAATTTCGCATCGGGCACCCCGACCACCTGTACGTCCTGGATTTTGACCAGACGGAATAGAAACTCCTCGATTTCGCGGGGATAGATGTTCTCTCCGCCGCGGAGAATCATGTCCTTGGCGCGCCCGACGATCCTCCCATATCCATCACTATCGAGGACAGCGAGATCCCCCGTGTGCATCCATCCGTCCTCGATCACCTGCGCCGTTAGGTCCGGGTCGCCCCAGTAGCCGAGCATCACTCCATAGCCACGGATGCAAAGCTCCCCCGGCACGCCACGCGGCGTGGTCTCACCGGTAACGGGGTCGACGATCTTCGCCTCGAGGTGAGGCTGGATGCGGCCGATCGTCGAAACGCGGTGCTCCACATCGTCAGTGATCGCCGTCTGAAAGCTGACCGGGCTCGTTTCGGTCATGCCATAGGCGATTCCGATGTCGTGCATGTGCATGCGGTCCATGACCTTTGTCATCACAAGGATCGGACAGGGTGAGCCCGCCATGATTCCGGTGCGCAGCGATGAAAGATCAAACGTCTCGAAGTCCGGAACGTCCAGTTCGGCGATGAACATCGTGGGCACGCCGTGCAAAGCGGTGCATCTTTCGGCCTCCACCCCCTCGAGCACGGCCCGAGGGTCGAACCCTGCGGATGGATAGACCATCGTTGCGCCGTGGATCAGGCACGCCAGATCCAGCCGACGGTGATTCAGCAGGATCTCGTG
>CAZNNJ010000334.1:0-6476 GCA_964574305.1 uncultured Rhodospirillales bacterium
TGCGGCGCCCAGATCTTCGACGCGGTCGGCCTGTCCTCCGCATTCCTGGACCGGTATTTCACCGGCACCGCCTCGCCGATCGAGGGCGCCGGCATCGACGATATCGCCGAGGAGACCGTCCGCCGCCATTCGCAGGCCTATGGCGACGCGCCGAACTACCGCGACGCGCTGGATGTCGGCGGCGAGCTTGCCTACCGGGTCAGTGGCGAGACCCATGTCTGGACGTCTGAGGTCGTGTCGCTGCTGCAGCATGCGGTACGTGGAAACGATTACAAGCTGTTCAAGCAATATTCTAAGAAAGTGGGTGAACAAGGCGATGGGCTGATCTCGCTGCGCGGCCTGCTCGATTTCGACTTCGCCGACACCCCGGTGCCGATGGAGGAGGTCGAACCCGCGGCCTCGATCGCCAAACGCTTCGCCTCGGGCGCGATGTCGTTCGGCTCGATCTCTTGGGAGGCGCACACCACGCTGGCGATCGCGCTGAACCGTTTGGGCGGCAAGTCCAACACCGGCGAGGGCGGCGAGGATCCGCAGCGCTACAAGCCGCTGGAAAACGGCGACACGATGCGCTCGGCGATCAAGCAGGTCGCCTCCGGCCGCTTCGGCGTCAACGCCGAATATCTGGTCAATTCCGACGACATCCAGATCAAGATGGCCCAGGGCGCCAAGCCCGGCGAGGGCGGGCAGCTGCCCGGCCACAAGGTCGACGACTGGATCGCCCGGACCCGCCATTCGGTGGCCGGCGTCGGCCTGATCTCGCCGCCGCCGCACCACGACATCTATTCGATCGAGGATCTGAAGCAGCTGATCCACGACCTGAAGAACGTCAATCCGCGCGCCCGCATCAGCGTCAAGCTGGTGTCCGAGCTGGGCGTCGGCACCATCGCCGCCGGCGTCGCCAAGGCGAAGGCCGACCATGTGACGATCGCCGGCTGGGAAGGCGGCACCGGCGCCAGCCCGGTCACCTCGATCCAGCATGCCGGCGAGCCGTGGGAGATCGGCCTGGCCGAGACGCACCAGACGCTGGTGATCAACGGCTTGCGCAGCCGCATCGCCGTCCAGGTCGACGGCGGCATCCGGTCCGGCCGCGAGGTGGTGATCGGTGCGCTGCTGGGCGCGGACGAGTTCGGCTTCGCCACCGCGGCGCTGATCGCCGCCGGCTGCATCATGATGCGCAAATGCCATCTGAACACCTGCCCGGTCGGCGTCGCCACCCAGAACCCCGAGCTGCGCCACCGCTTCGTCGGCAAGCCGGAAGACGTGACCAACTTCTTCCTGTTCATCGCCGAGGAAGTGCGCGAGCTGATGTCCAAGCTGGGCTTCCGCAGCTTCAGCGAGATGATCGGCCAGAGCGACAGGCTGAGGCAGCGCCGGGTCAACGATCCGAAGGTGCGCGGCGTGGACCTGTCCCGCGTGCTCTACAAGCCCGCGAACCCGTCCGGCGCCACGCTCTATCAGAGCGAGACCCAGGATCACGGGCTGGACGAAGCGCTGGACCAGGAGCTGATCAGGCAGTCCCAGCCGGCGCTGGAGCATCTGCAGCCGGTAACCATCGATCTGCCGATCACCAACGTGAACCGCACGGTCGGCGCCCTGCTGTCGGGCGATATCGCCCGGCGCTATGGCGACGAGGGCCTGCCCGACGATTCGATCCATGTGAACTTCACCGGCACGGCCGGCCAGAGCTACGGCGCGTTCCTCGCGCGCGGCGTGACCCTGGAGCTGGAAGGCCAGGCCAACGACTATGTCGGCAAAGGTCTCTCAGGGGGTCGGCTGATCATCTATCCGAAGAGCCAGAGCGAGCTCGACCGCACCAAGAGCGTGATCGTCGGCAATACCGTCCTTTATGGCGGCATTGAGGGCGAGTGCTATTTCAGCGGCGTCGGCGGCGAGCGCTTCGCCGTGCGCAACTCCGGCGTCGTGGCCGTGGTCGAGGGTGTCGGCGCCCATGGCTGCGAATACATGACCGGCGGCTGCGTCGTGGTGCTCGGCACCACCGGCAGCAATTTCGCCGCCGGCATGAGCGGCGGTGTCGCCTATGTGCTGGATGAGGACGGAACCTTCGCCCAGCGCTGCAACCTGGCGATGGTCGAGCTGGAGCCGATCGCGGAAGAGGATGCGGCCCTGGCGGCGCTGGAAAATCGCGGCGGCGACCTGGAGGCCCACGGCCATGTCGACATCATGCGCAACATGACCGTCGACGATGACCGCCGGCTGCGCACGCTGATCGAGCGCCATGCCAACTATACCGGCAGCCCGCGCGCCAAGGCGATCCTGGCCGACTGGAACAACTACCGCGCAAAGTTCGTGAAAGTGATGCCCACTGAATATCGCCGCGCGCTGACCGCGCAACAGCAATCCCGCCCGCTCATCTCGGTAGGAGCCTGATCCCGTGGGTAAGACGACAGGCTTTCTGGAATTCGCGCGCCACGACCGGACCTATGCGCCGGTCAAGGAGCGGCTGGAGCACTATAAGGAGTTCGTGAAGCCGCTGCCTGAGGACGAGCTGCGTCAGCAGGGCGGCCGCTGCATGGATTGCGGCATCCCCTATTGCCACCAGGGCTGCCCGGTCAACAACATCATCCCGGAATGGAACGACCTGGTCTATTCGGGCAGCCACCGGAGTGCGCTCACTGTCCTGCACCAGACCAACAACTTTCCGGACTTCACCGGCCGCGTCTGCCCCGCCCCGTGCGAGGCGGCCTGCACGCTGAACCTCATCGAATCGCCGGTCACGATCAAGACGATCGAGCATGCGATCGTCGAGCGCGGCTGGGAGGAAGGCTGGATCGAGCCTCAGATCGCCCCCCACCGCACCGGCAAGACCGTCGCCGTCATCGGCTCGGGCCCGGCGGGGCTGGCCTGTGCCCAGCAGCTGGCCCGGGCCGGCCATGTCGTCGCCGTCTATGAAAAGGCGGCACGGATCGGCGGCCTGCTGCGGTATGGCATCCCGGACTTCAAGATGGAGAAGTCGGTCATCGACAGGCGCATCGCCCAGATGCGGGCCGAGGGCGTGGAGTTCCACCCCAACAGCCATATCGGCGTGAATATCCCGGTCGAGACCCTGCTGGAGAAGTACGACGCCATCGTACTGGCGATCGGCGCCGAGGCGCCGCGCGACCTGCCGGTGCCCGGACGGGAGCTGAAAGGCATCCATTACGCCATGGAGTTCCTGCCGCAACAGAACAAGCGCGTCTCGAACGAGCCGGTCGGCGCTGAGGATATCTGGGCGACCGGAAAGGACGTGCTGGTGATCGGCGGCGGCGATACCGGGTCGGACTGCATCGGCACCTCCAACCGGCACAAGGCCAGGTCGGTCACCCAGTTCGAAATCCTGGCCCAGCCGCCGGAGCACGAGGACAAGCTGTCGACCTGGCCCTATTGGCCGCTGAAGCTCAGGACATCGAGCTCGCACCAGGAAGGCTGCGAGCGCGAATTCGCGGTGGCGACCAAAAACTTCACCGGCGAGAACGGCCATGTGACCGGCCTCAACGTCGTGCGCGTCAACTGGACGACTGGGCCCGATGGGCGGCCGCAGATGCAAGAAATCCCAGGCAGCGAGTTCCACCTGAAGGCCGACCTGGTGCTGCTGGCGATGGGCTTCGTCTCGCCGGTCCATAAGGGCCTGGTCGAGCAGCTCGGCGTCGAGATCGACCCGCGCGGCAACGTCAAGGCGAACGACCTCGCATACGGCACGTCGAAGGACAAGATTTTTGTCGCGGGAGATGCACGCCGCGGCCAGTCCCTGGTCGTCTGGGCCATCCGCGAAGGCCGCCAATGCGCCCGCGCGGTGGACGAATATCTGATGGGGGAGTCGGAGCTGCCGCGGTAGCGGGCTTCCGTCGACATTTCCACCCTCACCCTAACCCTCTCCGATCAAGGGAGAGGGGATCAGATTCATGTCCCTCCCCCTTGATGGGGGAGGTTAGGAGAGGGTGAAATGCTTCAGCAGCTCAACTGAACGAATACCTCACGGCGCCTTGTCGAAAATCTCGTCGAACGCCACTTCCGGGCCGCCCGGGGCGTGCTGGGCCCAGGCGTGGCAGATCAGTTTCTTGCCGCCGTTCTTCAGCTCGAAGATGCTGTTCTCGCGGACAAAACCCTTATCGTCGTGCCGCACGGCGCGGTATTCGGTGGCGTTGATATGGGTGAAAGCCATGCTTTCACCCTGGCCCATGTCGTAATATTTGCCGTCATAGGCGCCATCGTATTTCTGGACGTCGGTCTTGCCGTTGGCCACCACGGTCTCGGTATAGACCAGCTTGTCGCCGTCATCCTTGGTCACCACCAGGTCGTTGTCGGTGACCATCACGCCCTTGGGATAGACCGTCTCCTTCTTGTTCAGGTGCCAGGTCCCTTCCCAAGACTCGTACTTTTTCGCCGCATTGGCCGGCAGGCTGAGCGACGCCATCAGCGCCAATGACGAGACGGCCAGTAATCCACGCATAACATCCTCCCGGTGGTTCGTTCTTGGGCGCGGCATGACGCTAATCATCCGCGTGCGTATGAATTCATAGCACGAGAAAATCCTGCGCGACCAGCGCGAAATTTCATAAATGAAAAGAGCGCCCGCCCAATGCCGAAAAGCTTGCGGATACGGCGAACATGCTATGGTGGCGGCAGTTCGAGGACCGCGGGGCGCATGAGCGAGCAAACCGATAAGAGCCGGAAATGGCACTCTATTCTGCTCTGGGCGACACTGATCCTGGGCGCGGTCCTGCGCTTCGCGGCACTGGGCAAGGTGCCCGGCGGGCTCAATTCCGACGAAGCGTCGAGCGGGGTCGAGGCGCTGTCGATCCTCCAGACCGGCGCCGACCTGTGGGGCAACCGCCTGCCTGTATGGTTCCCGGCCTGGGGCTCGGGCATGAACGCGCTCTACACCTATGTCGCCGTGCCGGTGATAGGGCTGTTCGGGCTCAGCGTAGTGAGTTTGCGCGCTATCGGCGCAGTGCTCGGCGTGCTGACCTTGCCCGTGGCCTATTCCGCCACCCGCCTCCATTTCGGCCGCGACACGGCGCTGGCGACGGTCTTCCTGCTGGCGGTGCTGCCCTGGCATGTGATGGCGAGCCGCTGGGCGCTCGACTCCAACCTGGCGCCGCTGTTCTTCACGCTCGGCCTCTACACGCTGGGCCGGGCGCTCAAGGATGGCGGGCGCTGGCCCTGGCTGGCCTTCCTGCCCTGGTCGGTCGCGATCTATGCCTATCCGGTCGTGATCTATGCGATCGTTCCGGCGAGCATCGGCATCATCGCCTTCTGCTGGCGGCAGATGCTGGCCCAGTGGAAGCCGTGGCTCGGCGGCATCGTGGTCGCCAAGCTGGTGGCGCTGCCCTTCGGCCTGTTCCTGATCAAGAACTACCTGCTGCACACGCCGCACCTGGGCGTCGAGGACGCAATGCCCTTCTCGGTGCCGGCGCTGGCGGCAACGCGGACGAGCCAGATCGGCCAGGGTTTTGCCTTGACCGTCTTCAACAACCTGACCTTCCTGGCCGGCGGCTATCGCGACGAGGCGATTTGGCACCAGAGCCGTTTCTTCCTGCCGCTGACCGGCGCGGCCCCGCTGCTGACCCTGGCCGGTGCGGCGCTGCTGGTCCGCGAGGCGGTGAAGACGAAACAGCCGAGCATCGTGCTGATCGTCGCGGCCTCGGTCGTCGTCCCGGTCCTGCGGCTGCCCTTGCAGCTGACCCGGCTGAACTGGTTCCTGATCCCGTCCCTGATGCTGGCGGCCTGGTCCCTGACCGGCCTGCCGAATGGCATCCGCCGTGCGGCGTTGGCCGCGTCGGCGATCTATCTCGGCCTTTTCCTGGCGCAGTTCTACGCCTATTACTTCACCAGCTATAATCAGGAGGCTTCTGTCCTCGACACCAGGCTCGGCAACGGCTTCCGCCTGGGGCTGGAGGATGCGCTACGTGCCGAAGCGGCGCTGGCCCAGCCCGGGGAGCCGATCTTCATCGCCGCCGGCGAGCCGCAGCCCTATCTCTATCCGCTGTTCTATGGGCTGGGGTCGGTGGCCGACTTTCAGGCGACGCGCCGGATGGAGACGGTCGACGGCGTCTTCAAGGTGGCGGGCTTCGGCCGGTTTGTGTTCGACAAGGAGGCGCTGCCGGCGGGGCGGAGCTTCGTCTTCGTCACCCGGTCGACCGCCCTGCCCTGCGTTGCGCCGGAGGCGCTAAAGACAGGTCCGATGTGGGCGACGGGACGTTGTAATCCGTAGGGTGGAAGAGCGAAGCGTATTCCACCAAGTCCGCGGCACGGATGCCGCGCGACGCGCGGCTGGTGGATTACGCTTCGCTCTTCCACCCTACGTTCATGAAACCGGCCTTTGCGCCAGCATGATCAGAATATCCCCCTGCGGGCTGCCCGCGCGGTCCAGCGTCCGCATCAAGGCGGTGACCAGCCGCATCTTCCACCAGCCCTTCCACGGCCCGGTATATTCGGCCTGCGACGTCACGCGGTCGATCTTGAAGCCAGCCTCCAGC
>CAZNNJ010000335.1:0-6474 GCA_964574305.1 uncultured Rhodospirillales bacterium
CCGCGCCCGGGGACCCCGTTCACCCGGGCTACGCTTCAGTCCCGCAACATCACCGAGATCCGCGGCATCCCGGGCTTCGCCCCTAACGTGTCGCTGGTCCAGTCGCCCGGCTACCAGACCGAAACCGATCTCGCCATCCGCGGCGGCGTCACCATCAACCCGGCGCCCTACTGGGACCCGACCGTCGGCCTCTATGTCGACGGCGTCTATATCCCCAAGGCGATCGGCAACGTGACCGACATGGCGAATCTTGACCATGTCGAAGTGCTGCGCGGCCCGCAGGGCACGCTCTATGGCCGCAATTCGCTGGGCGGCGCGATCAACATCGTGACCCAGAAGCCCACCGGCAAGCTGGAGGGCTATCTGACCGCGGGCGCCGGCGATTACGGCTCGACCAATTTCCGCGGCAATATCAACCTGCCCAAAATCGGCATTTTCAGCGTCGCCCTGTCCGGCGTGCTGCAGGCGCATGACGGCTACGTCAATGCCGGACGCGACACCAAGCTCGGCCTGCCGACCTGGCTGGGCAAGCTGAACAGCGTCAACAGCCAGAGCGGCCGCGTCGCGATCCGCGCCGATGTCACTGACGATATCACGCTCGATTACGCCTTCGACCTTTCCTATCAGAAGGACACGCCGAACTACTCGCAGCTGACGCGTGTCGGCGCGGGCAACATCTTCGATCCGACGTCACCCGCCTATCTCGGCATCCCGCTCGCTACCTACATCCAGCACAGCCCGGGACCGAGCGAGAATGCGACGGTCAATGGTGGATATAACGGGACGCGAATCTTCGAAATCGCCAATGTCCGCGCCCATTCGCTGACCGCGACCTGGGATGTCAGCGACGAGTTGGTCCTGAAGTCGATCAGCGCGCTTCGCTGGATCGACTGGTCGAACAATCTGGACCTTGACGGTTCGCCGCTGGATATCGCCGGAACCGAGCTGTTCACCCACTACCATGCTGGGTCGGAGGAAATCCAAGCGTCCGGCCAGATCGACCGCTTCCACTACACCGTCGGAGCCTTCTACTTCGAGGATGGCGGCTATACCCAAAACCCACAGTCCTTCTTCTTCGGCTCCACCGTGTTCGAGTCCGAATATGGCTACGGGACGCAGAACTACGCCATGTACGGCCAGGTGGACTACAATCCGCCCATCCTCGACGATAAGCTGACCCTCACGGTCGGCCTGCGCTACAGCAACGAAACGAAGTTCGGCAGCCGTTTCGAAACCGCCGGCACGATCGCCAAGCAAGCTGTCGCGATTCCGTACCAGCAGGGAACGAAGAATTTCGACGACGCGACGCCGATGTTCGTCCTGAAGTACGCCGTGACCGAAGACATGAACGTCTACGCCAAATATGCCGAAGGCTTCAAAAGCGGCGGCTTCAACGGCGAAGCGCCCAGCGCGATCGAATCGCTGATCCCGTTCCGGCCCGAGACGGTTGAGGAGTATGAGGTCGGCCTGAAGTCGCGCTGGCTGGATGGCCACCTGAACCTCAATCTGGCGGGCTTCTACGATCAGCATTCCGACCTGCAACTGTCGGTCTTCACCGCGACCGGCGCTGCCGCCTCGGTCGTCCGCAATGCCGGCTCGGCCGACATCAGCGGCATCGAGTTCGATGGGCAGTATCTGCCGTTCGACTGGCTGAGCCTGTCTGGCACCGTCGGCTATCTGAACACCGCCTACAACACGTTCATCGACGGCGGCGTCAACGTCGCCAACGACCGCGCCTTCCCCTACGCGCCGCAATTCACCGCGAGCGCGTCGGCTGATGCGACGCTGATGGACAACGAGATCGGTAAGCTGAACCTCATCGTCGATTACCGTCACTCCGACGCCTATTACGAGTATCCCTACTCGTTCAATCCGGCGAACGGCTATTATGCGGGTTCGACCAAGGCGAGCGCGCAGAACGTCTTCGACGCCCGGCTGCGCCTGACCGGCATCGAGGTGCCGAACGGCACGGTCGATATCCAGATGTGGGGCAAGAACATCTTCAACGACAAGTACCGCATCAACGGTATCGATTTCGGCCCCGGCTTCGGCAACATGACGCTATCCTATTACGGCGATCCGCCCACCTTCGGCGGCGACGTGACCTATCACTTCGGCAAGCATGAGGAAGCCCCGGCCGAGACCGCGCCCTATACCCCGCCGGCGGCCCAGCCGGTGGTCCGGGCCGCGCCGCGCAGCTATCTGGTGTTCTTCGACTTCAACAAGTCGGACCTGACCCCGCAGGCGACCCAGATCGTCGACCAGGCGGCGGCGAACGCGGGCCCGGCCCATGTGACCCAGCTGACAGTCACCGGCCACACCGACACCGTCGGCTCCGACGCCTACAACATGCGTCTCTCGCGCCGCCGCGCGGAATCGGTCGCCTCCCAGCTGGAGAAGGACGGCATTCCGGCCTCCGAAATCCAGATCGTCGCCAAGGGCAAGCGCGATCTGCTGGTCCCGACCGCCGACGGCGTGAAGGAACCGCAGAATCGCCGCGTCCAGATCGTCTATGGCGGCGGCCCGACCTCGTAAGGGTTCGGCCTTCGGGTTAACGGAACGGCGCTTCCTTTGCGGGAGGCGCCGTTTTTTATGACCTCGCCCCAACGGGGAGAGGTCGGATCGCAAGGCGATCCGAGTGAGGGGGCGGCGAGCGCAGCGAGCCTTCGGGCACCGCCCTGGCGGCATCACCCCCTCACCCGGCGCTATGCGCCGACCTCTCCCCGTTGGGGCGAGGTCATGAAGCGCTCGCCCACCTTGGCAAATGCCTCACTCCCGCTAAGCTGGCGCGAACACTCCAAGGGGAAAAACACATGACCGGCAGGCGGTTCGAGGGAAAGGCGGCGCTGGTGACGGGCGCGGCGTCGGGGATCGGGCGGGCCAGCGCGTACCGGCTGGCCAGCGAGGGGGCGGCGCTCGCCGTCGCCGACATCGACATTGAGGGGCTGGAACGGACGGCCAAAGCGATCCGCGAGACGTACGGCACGGCGGTGACGGGGATCTGGTTCGATGCCGCCCAGCCCGCAACCTGCCGGCAGATGGTGGACAATGCGGTCATCGCGCTGGGCAGGCTCGACGTGCTGCTCAATATCGCCGGCATCTTCGACTGGCACCATACGACCGAATTTCCGGAGGAGCGCTGGGACGACATCATCGGCATCGACCTCAGCAGCCTGTTCCATATCTCCAAGCGCGCTTTGCCCCATCTGGTCGCGACCAAGGGCAATATCGTCAATGCCGCCTCGACCGCGGGGCTGAAGGGCCAGTCCTATTGCGCCGCCTATTGCGCGGCGAAGCACGGCGTGGTGGGGCTGACCAAGGCGCTGGCGATCGAATATGGCGAGGCCGGTGTCAGGGTGAACGCGGTCTGCCCGGGCGGCATCCAGACCGCGCTATCGGACAAGGTGAGCTGGCGCGAGACCTATAACCCGCAGCTGATGATGCTGCTGAATTCGAAGATCGACGGCGGCGCGATGGCGGCGCCCGAGGAGGTGGCAGCGATGTTCGCCTATCTCGCCTCCGACGAAGCGAAATATCTTACCGGCGGCACCTATGCCATCGATGGTGGCCAACTGGCCGGATAGTGCCATATTAGGCAAAACATCTACTGAGCCTCCCATGTCGAACACGATGCCCGGGCCGACGTCCCGCTTCTATTTCTCCCAGCGCCTGCGCATGCACTATGTCGATTGGGGTAACGAGGGCGCGCCGCCGCTGCTGCTGATCCATGGCGGGCGCGACCATTGCCGCAACTGGGACTGGGTGGCCGAGGCGCTGCGCCACGACTATCACATCATCGCGCCGGACCTGCGCGGCCATGGCGATTCGGCCTGGGCGGTCGGCGGCTCCTACGCGCTCGGCGATTTCGTCTATGACATCGCCCATCTGGTGAAACAGAAGACCAGCGAACCGGTTTCGATCATCAGCCATTCGATGGGCGGGGCGATCAGCCTGCTCTATACCGGCGCATACCCCGAGACGGTGAAGAAGCTGGCCGTGATCGAGGGCATCATCATGTCGCCGGCCGAGTTCGAGAAGCGGCGCAACACGCCCTTGCGCGAACGCATCAACACATGGGTCGATCAGCTGAGCGACCTGTCGGCCCGTCAGGCGCGCAAATACACCACCCTGGACGAAGCGCTGGCCCGCATGCGGCACGAGAACCCGTTCCTGTCGGAGGAGCGCGCCCGGCACCTGACCATCCACGGCGTGAACCAGAACGAGGACGGCACCTATAGCTGGAAGTTCGACAATTACGTCCGCGCCTTCGCCCCTTACGGCTTCAGCGCCGCCGAGATCACCAGCCTGTGGCGGGAGATCTCCTGCCCCACCCTGCTGATCCACGGCGCCGACAGCTGGATGAGCACGCCGCAGAAGAACGGCGCGCTGGAATTTTTCAGCAATGCCGACACGGCGACCATCGCCAATGCCGGCCATTGGGTCCATCATGACCGGCTGGAGGAATTCCTGGCCATCGTGACGCCCTTCCTCAAATCCTGAACCGAGAATCGCAGTGGGAACGATCTTCGTCGCGCGCAGCAAAACCATCAGCGACTGGGGCTACGATGTCGGCCTCAGCAAGCACATCTACAAGGTCGGCTATACCGACGAGCCGGTGAAGGACCTGGTGGCCGCCGGCTGGGCCGGCACCACCGACTGGTCGCTGGTCAGGAAGCAGGACAAGGTCGAGGGCACGAGCGACGACGAGGTCGTCGCCCGGCTGCAGACCAAGGCCAGGATGGTCGACCCCAAGCTTTACCCGAAGATCAGGGACGCGGTCGGCATCTTCAAGGTCACGCCGGCGCAGGTCGAGAACCACATATTGGTCAAGAACGCGCTGGCCGGCGAAACCGAGTTGAAGCTGGTCAAGCCCAAGGCGGCCGACTTCGCCGACTATCTGATCGCGAGTGCCCAGATTACGGCCAACGAGACCGCGGGCAGCCAGGAATGAGCGAAGCGCCGATCGAGAAGCACGGCATCGAGAAGCAGGGCGGCCCGCGCCTGCGCGCCACGGCGTCGCGGGCCCAGCCGTCGCAGCGCATCGCCACCTCGGTCGTCGATATCGCACTGGTGCTGCTCGGCGTCTTCGTGCTGCGCGGCTTCATGAGCGCGCTCGCCTGGGCGGTCGTGCTCACGCTGGCGACCTGGCCGCTTTATGAGCGCTTCCAGCTGCTGTTCAGCCCCGAGCGGCGGCGCAACCTGGTGCCGGCGCTGTTCACCCTGATCATCGCGCTGGTCTTCATCGTCCCCTTCGGCGTGGCCGTGGTGGAGTTCTGGCGCGAGATGCGCTCGGTGCTGCACTGGGTCACCGATGCGGAGCATAACGGCGTACCGGTGCCGGCGGTGGTGGGCCGCCTGCCCTTCTTCGCCCACCAGATCATCGATTGGTGGAGCGCCAACCTGACAGCGCCCGGCGCGATCACCGAACTGCTCGGCCGCACCGATACCGGCCAGTTCGCCCGGGTGACCCAGGAGGTGGGCGTCATCATCGCCAGGCGGCTGACCTTCTTCCTGTTCACCATCCTGACCCTGTTCTTCCTGTTCCGCGACGGCGTCGCGCTGGGCAAGCGGTTCCGGACCTTCGCCCACCGGCTGCTGGGAGAGCCCGGCGAATATCTGGCCAACCTGACCATGTCGGCGGTCCGCAGCACCGCCGACGGGCTGGTGCTGGTGGGCCTGGGAGAGGGCGCGGTGCTGGGTGTCGCCTATTATATTTTCGGCGCGCCGCACCCCGCCCTGCTGGCCGCCTTTACCGGCCTGCTGGCGATGGTCCCGTTCGGGGCGCCGATCATCTTTACCCTGGCCACTGTCGTGCTGGTTATCGATGGCAGCTATTACGCAGCCGGGGGGCTGTTCGCTTTCGGCTGGGTCGTGATCGGCGTCGCCGACCACGCGATCCGCCCTATTCTGATCGGCGGCGCGGCCAAGCTGCCCTTTCTGTGGGTGCTGCTCGGCATCTTCGGCGGGCTGGAAACCTTTGGTCTGGTTGGACTTTTCCTAGGCCCCGCGATCATGGCGGCGCTGGTGTCGCTATGGCGCGAATGGACCGAACCGGTGCCGCGGCGCCTCAACTTGAAGGCCGGCGGCGCGGACGCGCCCTAGTCTGGATTAAGAATAAACTGCGTCAAGCGGAAGCAGCCCTGCTGGAGGGGTCTGGCAATTTCGCTGAAACGGACTATATTGGAATGTGGATGCCGGCGCTGACACCGGCACCCTCCCTTAGACTAAGCTCGGCCCCTTCGGGTGCCGGGCTTTTTTTTGGTCACAACCGGTCGTCAGTTGTCCTACAGTTATGGCCGTTTCCTGCGCCTCGTCCATACCAAACGCGCGTGTTAGAACATTTCAGCGCGGACTGTTGCATTTTAGCATCATTTTTAACGGAAAACCGAAGTTGCCTGAGGTTGCTCCCGCACGGGCCAAAGGCTTTTTCCGGAGGTGTTTTTTTGTAGAGCGCACGGGCTAATTCGCAAATTT
>CAZNNJ010000336.1:0-6473 GCA_964574305.1 uncultured Rhodospirillales bacterium
CGCGACATCCGCCTGTCGGAGCAGCGGGTCGAGGGCTATCGCAACTTCGGCACCAAGCTCTGGAACGCCGCGCGCTTCTGCCAGATGAACGAAGCCCGGCCGGTGGCCGGCTTCGATCCGGCGTCGGTCAAGCTGCCGGTCAATCGCTGGGCGGTGGGCGAGCTGGCGCTGACCGCCGCCAGGGTGGCGGAGTCGCTCGACAGCCTGCGCTTCAGCGAGGCCGCGCTCGGCATCTATCAGTTCGCCTGGGGCAGCTTCTGCGACTGGTACCTGGAATTCACCAAGCCGCGGCTGGCGGCCGGCGGGGAAGGGGCCACCGAGACGCGGGCGACGACAGCCTGGCTGCTCGACCAGATCCTGCTGCTGCTGCACCCCACGATGCCGTTCCTCAGCGAGGAGCTGTACGAGAAGCTGAGCGACCGCGACGGCCATCTGCTGGCGACCTCCGACTGGCCGGAATTCGGCGCCTGCCTGGTCGACGAATCCGCCAAGGCCGAGATCGACTGGCTGGTCCGCCTGATCTCAGCCATCCGCAGCACGCGGTCGGACATCAACGTCCCGGCCGGGGCGACGATCCCGCTGGTCCTCAAGGGCGCAGGCGCCGAAACATTGCGCCGCATCGCCGAATATCGCGGCCTGATCGAACGCATGGCCCGCATCGACGCCGCCGATCCGGCGCGTGACGCTCCGGCCGGCGCCGCCGCGCGCATCGCGCTGGACGAGATGACGATCATCCTTCCGCTCGAAGGCATCATCGATATCGCGGCGGAAAAGGCACGCCTGGAAAAAGAGGCTAAGCGCCTGCAAGGAGAGGTCGAGAAGATCGACAAGAAGCTCGGCAATGCTCAGTTCCTCGAACGCGCGCCGGAGGAAGTGGTCGCCGAGCAGCGCGAGCGCCGCGCCGACTATGTCGCCGCGCTGGAGAAGGTGAGGGTTGCGTTGGAGATGCTGGCTTCATGACCTCGCCCCCCCGGGGAGAGGTCGGATTGCGGAGCGATCCGGGTGAGGGGGCGGCGAGCGCAGCGAGCCGTCTTTCTACACAATCACCTAACGGCGGCACCCCCTCACCCTGCGCTATGCGCCGACCTCTCCCCGCGGGGGCGAGGTTATTCGGTGCTGTGGTTGCCAGCCTCGCCGCCGCCTGCGCCACCAGAGGCCCGCATGAGCTCGACGTCACCGGCATCACGCCGCATCCGATTTCCGGGCCGGAGATCACCGCGCTGATCGCCGATCATACCGCCGTCATGCCGGATGGCTCGTTCGAATATTATGCGCCGGACGGCAGGCTGCTTGGCACATCCGGCGGGCAGGGCTATCAGGGGACCTGGCAGGTCAAGGACAATTTGTTCTGCACCCTCCTCGACAACGACATCAGGGTCTGCTCTGAGGTCAGCCGCGACGAGAAGGGGGTTTATTGGAGTCCGGACGGGGAGAAGAAGGTCAGCCGGATCGCCGAATTGCTGCCGGGGAATGCAAAAGACCTGAGATAACCGCGATGGGAGGATGGCCGTGGCTACGATCGAAGGACTGTCCAAAACCAGATTGACCCGCCTCAGCGATACCATGCGCGGTTATGTCGACCGCGGCGAGGTTGGTTGCGTGGTCACGCTGGTCCATCGCCATGGCCGCGAGGTCCATTCCGACGCTTTCGGCTGGCGGGACGAGGAGGCGGGGACGCCGGTCCGCCGCGACACCATCTTCCGCATCGCCTCGATGACCAAGCCGGTGGTCAGCGTCGCGGCGCTGATGCTGCTGGAGGAGGGGAAGCTCCGCCTCGACGACCCCGTCGACCGCTGGTTGCCGGAACTGGCCGGGCGCCGGGTGCTGCGCAGCCCGACCGGCGCGATCGACGACACCTACCCGTCGCCGCGCCCGATCACGGTGCTGGACCTCGTCACCCATCGCCCCGGCCTGGTCAGCCAGTTCGCCGACACCGGCCCGATCGCGGCCGAGGCGGCCAAGCTCCATATCGGCAACGGCCTGCTGCTGGCCGGCACCGATCCGGACGAGTGGCTGGCGCGGCTGGGCGCCCTGCCGCTGGTCTATGAGCCGGGCAGCCATTTCAATTACGGCTTCGGCACCGACGTGCTCGGCCTCTTGGTCGGGCGGATTGCCGGCAACGGGCTCGAGCCATTCTTGCGGGAACGGCTGTTCGAACCGCTCGGCATGACCGATACCGGCTTTCATGTGCCGGAGGAAAAGCGGAGCCGCTTCTCGGTCGCCCATATGCCGGATGCGGCGACGGGCAAGCGCGTGCTGGCGGATCACCCCCGCAACAGCCCCTGGAACCTGCGCAAGGCTGTGCCGTCAGGGTCGGCCGGCCTAGCCTCGACCGCGGACGATTATGCCAAATTCGGCCTGATGCTGCGCGACGGCCGCGCCCGGGGTGGCGAGCGGCTGCTGTCGCGCAAGACGATCGAGCTGATGACCACGGACTTCCTGACGCCGGAACAGCGCGGCCGCCTGTTCCTCGGCTTCGACATGTGGGCCGCACGCGGCTTCGGGTTGGGCGTCTCGATCATCGACCGGCTGGGCGGCCAGTTCGGCCTGGGGTCGGTCGGCCGCTTCGGCTGGGGCGGCGCTTTCGGTACGACCTGGTTCAACGACCCGGTCGAGGATCTGACCGCGGTGATGATGATCCAGCTGCTGGTCGGCCCCCTGAGCCCCAAGATCGAGGCCGATTTCTCCAACCTGATCTATCAGGCGATCGACGATTAACGCAGAGACGTAAAAGCGGGCGCCGTTCAGGGCGTATAAGATCGGGCCGCTCGTCAGCCCATGGGAGGAACGTGATGAACGAGGTGGATGGCCTGGTGACAGTCTCGAGCCCGCTCGACGCCCCGGCGATGATCCATTGGCTGGAGACGACGCTTGCGGCCAGGGGCGTCACTGTTTTCGCCAAGGTCGATCATGCCGCCGGCGCCCAGGCGGTCGGCTTGGCCCTGGGGCCCACGACCGTGCTGATCTTCGGCAACGCCCAGGCAGGCACCAGGCTAATGCAGCTCGACCAGCGCATCGGCATCGACCTGCCGCTGAAGCTTCTCGTCTGGAGCGGAGCGGATGGGAAGACCCATATCTCCTACAACGATCCGGTCCTGATCGCCGCGCGCTATGGCATCACGCCGGAGGCTGCGCCGGTCCTGACGGCGATGCAGGGGATGTTCAAGGGATTGGCCGACGGTATCGCCGCCGCGCACTAATCGCGCAAGGTTACGATCACCGGCGCGTGGTCGGAGGCGCGCTCGAGGCCGCGTGGAGCCTTGTCGACCACGCAGTCCTCCAGCCGGTCCGCCGCCTCGGGCGACAGCAGCCAGTGGTCGATGCGGATGCCCTGGTCGCGCTGCCAGCGGCCGGCCTGGTAGTCCCAGAAGGTGTAGAGGTGGCTGCTCTGATTGACGGCGCGCAGCGCGTCGGTCAGGCCCATATTGAGCAGCGCGCGATAGCGGCCGCGGCTTTCCGGCTGGAACAGCGCGTCGTCCAACCAGGCGCGGGGGTCATAGCAATCCTCATCCTCAGGGATGATGTTGAAGTCGCCGCCGATGACGAAGGGCCGTTCCTCGTCCAGCAGTCTCATCAGATGCCGCTGCAGCCGGTCCATCCAGGCGAGCTTGTAGGTGAATTTCTCCGTGCCGATCGGATTGCCGTTCGGCAGGTAGATATTGATGACGTGCAGCCAGCCGATATCGGCGGCGATGAAGCGGGCGTGGGCGTCGCCGTCGCGCAAGGGCAATTAGGTATCGGTCACGGTCAGCGGCAGCTTCGACAGGATGGCGACGCCGTTATAGGATTTCTGGCCGACGAAATAGCTTTTGTAGCCCAGCGCCTCGAACTCGAAGCTCGGGAACTCGACCGTCTTGATTTCCTGCAGGCAGACGACCTCAGGCCCGTTCGCCGCCACCCAATCGCGGACGATCGGCAGCCGGGCCTTGATCGAATTGACGTTCCAGGTCGCGAGGCGGAGCACTGCTTGGATTACGCGATCGCGAAGGACGTGCCGCAGCCGCAGGAAGACACCGCGTTGGGATTCTTGACCTGGAAATAGGCGCCCATCAGGTCGTCGACGAAATCGACCTCCGCCCCGGCGATGAGGTCGAGCGAGGTCTCGTCGGTGACCAGCACCGAGCCGTCGCGCTCGAACGTCAGGTCGTCGTCATGGACCTCACCGTCCATCTTGAACTCATACTGGAAGCCCGAGCAGCCGCCGCCGCTGACCGTGATGCGGAACATCTGGTCGGTGCCGGCCTGGGCGTTCAGCGTCTTGATCCGCTTCGCCGCGGATGCGCTGAGCGTCACTTCGCGTTGCGGCATCGATGCCGGGATCAGTGTCATATCGGTGGGAAGGGCGGTCATATCAGTCTCCTGGCACAACACTTAGTGCGGGCAGCGGACAGGCGCAATGCCGAAACCCTGACGCTAGCGGGCGTCGCCTCTGAAGTATTCCCGGACCGTGAGCTCTGCCTCGAAGCGCTCCAGGTCGGCACTTCGGGGACCGTCATGCGCCAGCTGAATGAACTTCGAGAGGGCAAAGTCGTTCATCGGGTCGATGTGATCGAGCACGGCTTGATATTGATCGAGCGCCCCATCGCGATCCTTCATGTCTGTGAGGATCAGGGCAAGCGTATTCCGCGGGAAGGGCGTCGTGCCATCCAATTCAATCGCTGTCCTGCACTCGGCGGCGGCTCTTTGGTAGTTTTTCTCCGAGTAATGCACATAGCATAAATTATTATAGGCTAAAGCAAATCCTGGGTTCAGCGCGATCACGTGAACATACTGCTGTATGGACTCACGAGGATAGCCGCTGTGCATGAGCACGTATCCGCGTTCCAGGCCAATGTTCGCATTTGCGGGGTCGAGATCTGCCGCTACATTCAAGTTATAAAGCGATTGCCTGAGTGACTCGATTTTCTCATTTCCTTTCAGCGCATCGGCTTTGATCTGCAGCACAACCCCCAGATTGAAGTAGGCCTGCGCATCATCCATGCTCACCGCTATCGCGTTGCGAAACGCCGCGATGGCGTCGGCGGGGTGAAACTGGGCTTTTCGCGCCAATCCCAGATTGACGAATGCCATCGCCTCCAGCTTCGGCAACCCGGCAAGCTTTGCATCTGAAACGGCTTCATCGAACTTCTCGGCTGCTTCTTCGTATTTGTGTTGGTGGAGCAAAACGACGCCCCACAAATTGACGGTTCGGATGAACGTCTCCGAGGGCACGACCGCCCCCGCTGTCATATAATTTTTCATCGGCTGGAAAATTTCTTTTATAGTTTTCAGTGTGTTCTCATAATCAAGGGATTTATTCTCACTTTCTTCTTTGTAATAATATGAAGCCAAAATAAACGGGTCTACATGCTCCATCACCGATAATGCCGCCGAATCGACGAGCTCCTTTACGGTCTTTGCTGGTGCGCTTCTGAAAAACAGACCTGACGAATGAGAGGCACTGCCCCACAGCACTATCCTGTAACCCGACGCTTCCCCCGGCTCGGTATGGACGATGGAGCCATAGATGTTGATGTCGGGATTATGAAGCTGGTTCTTGATGAATATTCCGATCTGGTCGATGGAAACCTTCGAGCCAGCGAATTCGAGGTCCACGGGAAGCGCCTTGGTATTGAGCTGGCTCAGCTCGACGCTCATCGAATGCTTGCTGGTTTGCGCCGACATCCTGATCTGCTGCATGCGGTCGACAATGCCTTCCGCAATGGCATTGGGAGAATATCCAAAATCCTGAAGTTCCTTCGGCACAGTGACTTCATTGACGACCACGGACGGAGGCGAGAATCCGAGCGTCAGGATAATAAATACTACAACGATCCCCGCGAAGACGCCGACGCCCCTCAGAATCCATTTATTCGTCGATATGTAAATCTTATCAAGGGCATCTTCGTTTGTTTCAGCGCCTTCTGCGCCATGCTCTGTTTGATCGCTGTCATTTTTCGTGGGACCGGTCTGCGACATCTCTGTTTCCCTGATGAGTTCTGTTTGGTCTACAAGAAATCACACCATAAAATTATGTAGAATTCAATTGAGTATTTGCAATACTTGATCCGATCTCGGGCGCACCGTGCCGTTTCGATTGGGCTGGAGGCTCCGCGGTTGCGGTCAAACGTCCGCATCGCTAGTGTCCGCGCCATGAATCAGCAGCCGGAACGCCAGATTTCGTTGCGCGGCCGGGCGCCCTGCGCGTCCGATCCGGCGCGGTCGCGCGGGCGGCTCTATCCCGAGCCCGAGAGCCTGACGCGCACCGTGTTCCAGCGCGACCGGGACCGGATCATCCATTCCGGCGCGTTCCGCAAGCTGCAATACAAGACCCAGGTCTTCATCTATCACGAGGGCGACTATTACCGCACGCGGCTGACCCACTCGATCGAGGTGGCGCAGATCGCGCGCTCGATTGCCCGCGTGCTCAATGTCGATGAGGATCTGGCCGAGGCCGTGGCGCTGGCGCACGATCTCGGCCACACGCCGTTCGG
>CAZNNJ010000337.1:0-1992 GCA_964574305.1 uncultured Rhodospirillales bacterium
TGCCATTCAGTAGTGACCCTTGACGTCGGCCAAGGTCCGGCCGGCATGCTTGGCGAGTTCGATCTGCGCGATTTGCCGGCGATGGACCTCGTCCGGCCCGTCGGCGAGGCGGACATGGCGGGTGTTGCCATAGAGCCGGGCCAGTCCGAAATCCTGGCTGACGCCGCCGCCGCCGAAAGCCTGGATGGCGTCATCGATGACCTTCAGCGCCACCTTGGGCGCCGCCACCTTGATCATGGCGATCTCGGCCTTGGCGTCCTTGTTGCCGACCGTGTCCATCATATAGGCAGCCTTGAGGCAGAGCAGCCGGGCCATCTCGATATCCATCCGCGCGTCGGCGATGCGTTCTTCCCAAAGCGAATGTTCGGAAATCTTCTTGCCAAAGGCGACGCGGGACTGCAGCCGGATGCACATCTTCTCCAGCGCCACCTCGGCGCCGGCGATGGTGCGGAAGGCATGGTGGATGCGGCCTGGCCCCAGGCGGCCCTGGGCGATCTCGAAACCGCGCCCCTCGCCCAGCAGCAGGTTCCCGGCGGGCACGCGGACATTGTCGAGGATCACCTCGAAATGGCCGTGCGGCGCGTGGTCGTAGCCGAACACCGTCAGGTGGCGGACCAAGGTCACGCCGGGCGCGTCGGGCGGCACGATGATCATTGATTGCTGGCGATAGGTGGAGGCGGCCGGATCGGTCTTGCCCATCACGATGTAGAAGCCGCAATGCGGGTGCCCGGCGCCCGACGACCACCATTTGCGGCCGTTGATCACATAGTCGTCGCCGTCGCGGCGAATCTCGGTCTGGATGTTTCGCGCGTCGGAGGACGCAACCGCCGGCTCGGTCATCAGGAAGGCGGAGCGGGTCTCGCCGTTGGCGAGCGGCAGCAGCCACTTCTTCTTCTGCTCCACCGTGCCGTAGCGGTGCAGCACCTCCATGTTGCCGGTGTCGGGCGCCATGCAGTTGAAGATCTCGGGCGCGAAATAGACCCGGCCGGTCAGCTCGGCGATCGGGGCGTAATCGACATTGCTGAGGCCCACGCCCTGGAAATAATCGTCGTCATGCTCCGACGGCGGCATGAACATGTTCCACAGGCCCTCGGCGCGGGCCTTGGCCTTCAGTTCCTCGAAGACCGGTGGAATCTCCTTCCACGGGTCGAGTGCCCGGTACTGGGCCTCGAACACCGGGATCGCCGGATAGACGTTCTCGTCCATGAAGCGCGCCACGCGCGCCGTCCACTGCTTCGACTTTTCCGATTGCGCGAAATCCATGCGTCTCGACGGCGATCGGCGCCGCTCCCCCTAGGTTGCTTCTCTCAGATCAGATTAATCATGATGATGATTATTAGCAATAGGCCGAGACACGAATGCCCATTGCAGGCGAAGGGTCCCCGGTTCACAGCCCGAGGATCGCCTTGGCGATGATGGTTTTCTGGATTTCCGACGCGCCGCCGAAGATGGTGTTGGCGCGGTTGTTGAGGAAGCGGGAGGCGGCCGGCCTGATGTCGTCCTCAGCCCCGGGCGCCGCGGGCAGATCGTAAAGCGGCCGGTGCGCCTCCCAGCGCAGCGCGCGGTCGCCCAGCACCTCGAGCTCCAGCGCGCTCACCGCCTGCTGCAGCTGGCTGGCGCGCAGCTTGAGGATCGAGGCCATCGCGCCGGGATTCTGCCCGGTGCGCAGCGCCCAGTTGGTCTTCAACTCCAGCATCTCCAGCGCGTCGATATCGATGCCGGTCTCGGCGATCCGGACCGCGATGCCAGGCTCGTCGATGCCAAGCTCGCTGATGACTGCCGGCAGCCCGCCCGCCTTGCCCTCGGCCAGCGCCACGACATGCGCCAGGGCCGAGCGCAGTTTGGCGGAGGCGACGACGCCACGCTCGAACTCTAGCAGATGTTTCGCCACCGACCAGCCCTGCCCCGCCTCGCCCACCCGGTTTGCGGCCGGCCCCCCCAACCCGTCCGAGAAGACCTGGTTCACCCACAGGTCCCCTCCCGATCTCCGGG
>CAZNNJ010000337.1:2002-6455 GCA_964574305.1 uncultured Rhodospirillales bacterium
CCCCGCACCTCGTCGAGGAAGACCTGGTTGACCTCATGGTCGCCGCCGATCGTCAGGATCGGCCGCACGCTGATGCCGGGCGACTTCATGTCGATCAGCAGGCAGGTGATGCCCTCCTGCTTGCGGCCGCTATCGTCGGTGCGGACCAGGGCGATCATCCAGTTCGCGTAATGGGCATGGGTGGTCCAGATCTTGCTGCCGTCGACGATATAGTCCGCGCCGTCGAGCGTGGCCCTGGTCCTGAGCGAGGCCAGGTCGGAGCCGGCGCCGGGTTCGGAGAAACCCTGGCACCAGTAATCGTCGCCGGAGAGAATCCGCGGCAGGAAGGCATCCTTCTGCGCCGGGGTGCCGAACTGGATCACGACCGGCCCGACCATCGACAGGCCGATCGGCGACACCATCGGCGCGCCGGCGCGACTGCTTTCAACCTGCCAGATATAGCGCTCGGCGACGCTCCAGCCGGTCCCGCCGTGCTCGCGGGGCCAGTTGGGCGCCACCCAGCCCTGCCGATAGAGGATCCGGTGCCAGGCCTTCACCACGTCATATTCAGTGAAGACCGTCGTCGTCAGGCCTTGAGCGCGCCTTATGTCGGGCGACAGGGTGCGGCCCAGGAAGTCCCGCACCTGATCGCGGAAGGATTGCTCGGCGGGGGAAAGATCGAGATTCATGTCCGCGTCCCCTTCATGCCGCGCTCGGTAGCGTGGCGCTTTCAGCGACGAGGCTGTCGCCGATGAAACCCGACCGGCGGGCCAGCGCGGCGTAGCGCCTGAGATGATGGTCGAATGAGCCGAACAGCAGCTCGAAGGTCAGCACGCGCTTGAAATAGGCGCCGATATTGAGCTCGTCGGTCACGCCCATGCCGCCATGGATCTGGATCGCCTGCTCCGCGATGGTGCGGGCCGCGCGGCCGATCTTGACCTTGGCGGTCGAGGCGGCGCGGGCGCGGGCATCGGCTGGCCCATCGGCGCTCATCATGGCGAACAGCGCGATCGCCCCGGCCTCCTCGCGCAGCACCGCCATTTCCGCCATGCGATGCTGCAGCGCCTGGAACCTGCCGATCGGCTGGCCGAACTGAACCCGGGTCTTGGAATAGTCGACGGTCGAATCGAGCAGCACGGTCAGCGCGCCGAGCGCGTCGGACGCGAGCGCGATCACCGCCCGGTCGATAAGGGACGAGATCGCCGGCGCTGCATCCTCCTCGCCACCCAGCAGCGCGTCGCCGCCGAGCGAAAGGCCGGCCAGCGTCACGTCGCCCGCCCGCGATCCGTCGAGAATCGGATAGGACGCGACCGTCACCCCTGGCTCGCCCGCAGGAACCAGGAACAGTCCGGTTCCACCGCCGGTCCGGGCCGAGACCACCAGATGGTCGGCCGCGGCGGCGCCCAGAACATTGACCTTATGCCCATCGAGGCGCCAGCCGGCACCCTGTCGATGCGCCGTTGTCTCGATGGCAAACTGATCGCCTCGGCTGGAATTCTCCCCATGAGCCAGAGCGAGGCGCATATGCCCGTCCGCGACGGCGGGCAGGATGGCCGCCTGCTGCGCGGCGTCGCCTAGCGCCGCGACCGCGCCTGCCCCGAGGACGACTGTCGCCAGATAAGGCTCGACCACCAGCGCCTTGCCGAACGCCTCCATCAAGAGGCCAAGCTCGACCGCGCCGCCGCCCAACCCTCCGGCCGACTCCGGCAGCGGCAAAGCCAGCCAGCCGAGTTCGGCGAATTGCCGCCAGACCGCCTCGCTCCAGCCTCGCGGACTGGCGGCTATCCTCTGGCGTGCGGCGAAATCATACTCAGCGCCAAGGAACCGCTCGGCACTGTCGCGCAGCATGAGCTGCTCTTCCGAATGACTGAGATCCATGGCTTCCCCATGCCGTCCACCGCCGCTGCGAATGCGGCCACGTTAATTCATGATAATAATATTGATGAATTTGGCTTCTGGCAACCGGCGTCTCCCGCTCCGATCGTGCGGGTTGATTCCCGCCTTCTCCCGCCCGTACGGTGAGCCTTGCGCATTTGCCCGACACAAGTTTGCCCAACACAAGACGGAACATGACCGAGAACACCGCCCGCAAACGGCGCGGTCCTTATGACAGCGAGCAGATGACCGAGCGCCGCCGGCGGATGATCGGCGTCGCCAAGGTCATGATCGCGGAAAGCGGCGCCGAAGGCTTCACCATCCGCGAGCTGACCCGGCGTGCCGAGGTCTCGGTCACCGTTGTCTACTCAGCCTATGGCGACAAGGAAGGGCTGATCGCGGCGGCGATCCAGGATTTCTATGAAAAGCTGGATCTGGCCCGCAGGCCTGTCGCCAGGACGCTGAGGCGCGTGCTGAGCGATATCGACGAAGCGGCCGCCATCATCCTGGCCAACCCGGCCTATTCGCGATCGCTGGCGGCACTCTATTTCTCCCCGACCGTCGACCCCAGGGTCTATGCGACCGTCAGGAACATTGCCGTACGCGCGTTCCTGCCCTGGCTGGAAGAGGCGATGTCGCGCGGCGAGACGGCTGTCGGGCTGCCGGTCGAGACGATGTGCGCAACCCTCGCCAACGACCGCTGGGCGATCATCTTCGACTGGGCACGCGGACGCGTCACCAACGCGCGGCTTGCCGGCGCAATGAAAACCTCCTTCCTCATCGTTGCGACCGGCCTGTCGACCGGCCAAACCCGCGACCAGCTTGATGCAGCGCTCGAGAAATGTTGCCGTGCCGAACGGCGGCCGTGACTCGACTTCAAGCCTCCGCACGGCCAAACGCCCCGAGGCCCGCAACCGCACTTACCTCCTCCAGCGCAATGGCGGAATCAGCTTCTCTTGCTTATCCGTCGTAAGCTTTCAGCGCTTATTTGGTGTCGTGGGGCGATCGATCGGTAATCGCAATCATAAGAAAATCAATGGTTTAAAGAGTGCCGGTTTTAGCCGGAAGAGCGTTTTCCGCTGAAATTCAAAAACGACATTGTGCCAAAACGATTTTAGGAAACTTAGAATATCCGACTAACTTATTGATTTTATTGGAGCGGGTGAAGGGAATCGAACCCTCGTCATAAGCTTGGAAGTCTGTTTTTTCATGATTAATTTCAATGGATTATGCCCTATCTCTCTGAAATCGTTGTAAGCTGACCTACCTCAGATTCCGATAATTTACCCCTATTTCCGACTTCGTTTGGCACATTTTGTCACAGAAATTTTTTCTGAAATTGGGTGTTGAGCTACCGCTATTTACCCTCCGTCCCCGCTGATCCAGATCGTCTCACGGAAGCTACGGGAGCCGTGAGCGAGGACATTCCGCACATTCGAATCTCTCAGCTTTGGTGGTCGGGAGCAACCTGGCTCATAAGCATGCCACGCATTGCAGCGCTTGCTAGCGCGCGGGAGACTTCCGGCGAGCGATCGACTCGGCCTTTGTTGGTCGGCCAGGGCGACGGGGGACCGGTTCGCGCTCCGATGGATCAAACTGGGCCTGCCAATCCCGCACCACGCGAACCGACCATCGTGGCCCGCGTAAGCCTGGCACCCACGTTATCGGTGGAAGGTTCGTAGGGTCTTGAGAAACTCGATTGTAGATCGTCTGGCGGCTTATCCCGAGGATGATGGCTAAATCGTCCACCCTGAGCCACCTGAGTTGATGGACGTCGTCGCTGCTAGAAGAGTCGTCTCTTGAAGTCACGATGACCCGCTTACTCGCGATTGTGGCGCCGGCGGGCCCAGATCAGCTGAGCAGTTGCTCCGTCGTCGGAATGAAAGAGGGCTGCGTTGATAGGCGCGATGAGGCCTGGATCATCGAGCATCACTCGAAGGTATTCCCTCGGACTGTCGCCAACCGAGCGAGCGTCCCATGCCTCCCCGATGCACGTATGTCCAAACATAACGTGGAAGGCGGGTGCATTTTCCTTGGCTCGATTATCGTTTGGAACCAGCCGAACCTGCGCGTTGATCGACAGAGTCCGTATCGTGCCTGCCCAGCCACCGTCCTTTGCTGGCGTAAATGTGCCGATGACGGACATTGTTCACCCCTCTTTGCCGGTATTGTTGGTTGGCCCGGTTGCCTCTTGCTTCGGCCGCTTCCCGAACGATGAAGCCCCCAAAGGCACGACAGTCTTTCGAGCCTTCGCAAACTCGCGATCACCGTTCAGGAACGCCTCGAGCATGAATGGGATGAGCTCGGCAACCGGCTCGTTCTCGCCGTACGTTGCGCGATAGATTTCGGCGTATTGACGGAGCGCGGCGTTGAGGTTGGAGGAAACCGTGATCATGATCTTCGTTGAAGACCGGTCCGGCAGCTTGCCGAGTTTGAGATCAGGCATGATCAATCTCCCTCAGCCCGCGTAGGCCCGCAGGATCAAATCTTTATGGATTTTTCAACAGCGCTTGCCATGACGGTCTCTCCGCGACGGGCGCCGAAAGACTCTCTCTCGGCTTCAAACCCGTCGGTGCGCCAAGCGCAGCCCTCTAACTCT
>CAZNNJ010000338.1:0-6452 GCA_964574305.1 uncultured Rhodospirillales bacterium
CCAGATGATCCAGCGCCGCCGGATCGCGGACGTCGGTAGTGACCGCGATGACCTCGGAGCCTTTCGCCGCCAGCGCGTCGGCGACATCGTGCAGCCGGTCCGCGTTGATGTCGGCGAGCACCAGCCGCATGCCGAGCTCGGCCGTCACGCGGGCCAGGCCCTCGCCCAGGCCGCCCGCCGCCCCGGTGATCACCGCGACCCCGCCGCCCAGAATGCTGTTCGTGGTCATGCTTATCCTCCCGATACGCGGCCGATCTTAAACAGCAGATATGCCATGGCCGCCTGGGAGACCTCCTATCCGATAAAACAATTATAGACAAATGTTTTTTCGGATGCTGACGGATCAGGTGAGATAGGCGGGGCGTGGGCTGCGGAATTCCTGCCGGAATGATTTGGGTGCATCGCCTGGTCCAGACTTCCCGCGCATATTGATGGATGGTCTGTTGGTCGTCTGCTTGAACAGCCGCCGCAGATGCCGTCGCCGGCGCTGAAACATCCCCGTGTGATCGGCACGCCGAAGCATGCACGGGCGGTCTTTATCGACGGGTTCAAGGAATTGCGGATCGCGTTCGACAGGGGTAACAAAAAAGCGGCGCCCCGAAGGACGCCGCTTTCCGGTAACGCGAGGGTGATCGTATCAGGCGCGCATGCGCCGGCGGCGGACCGCGCCGAGGCCGGCGAGGCCGGCGCCGAGCAGCGCCAGGGTCCCGGGTTCGGGGGTCGGCGAGCTGCCGCCGCCCGAGGTCTGGTTGTTGGCGAAGTGATAGATCAGCGAGGTGTCGATGGCGAAGCCGGAACCCGCGTTGCTGGTCGCGGTGATGACGACGTAGGAAATGTCGCCGGCGGTGCTGGTCAGGCCCGCGAACGCCGCCGTGCCGAAGCTGCTGCTGGTCCGGCCGGTGCTGGTGCCGCTGGACGTCGCGGTGCCCAAGAGCGTGCCCGTCGAATTGTAAGCCTGAATTTGGAAGCTATAGGCGCCGGCAAGCGATGTCTGGGCGTCGATACCGAAGCCGGTGATCGCGCCGTTGAAGCTCAACGTGATCGAGCTCGCCTGGGTCGACAGGACGTTGGTTCCGTTGGCGAAGTCGCCGTCCCAGCGCGTGGTCGGATTGCCGCTGGTCAGGCCGTTCGTATAGACGGTGAAGCCCTGGGCATTGCCGTTGGTCGCGGTGACCTTCTCCCCATTGCCGGTGTTCATCACTGAATTGTTCGACACGCTGGAGTTGTTGACGGTCCCGTTGCCCTGCGCCAGCGAGAACTGACCCCAATCGACGGGGGCGGAAATACCGATCGTGCCGCCGCCGCCGAACGCGTTGTAGGCCGATGCCGTGGTATAGGTCGCGACCGTCGCGTTGGCCGCGCCGGCCGCGAGAACGACCCCGCTCACCGCAATCGCGCTCAAGAGTGATTTCATGAACATTCCAAAGCCCTCGCGTTTCACATCAAGTCTTTACGGGTTGCCGCCGTACGGGCCGGGATATGCATGACGCATGCCAAAAATTTTATGGATTTAGATTCAATATGTTAAAACTTTAGCGATATTGAGTTCGGCAAAGTTGTAAAACATTCTGACACGCCCCGTCCATGATCGAACGAATGCCGCCGGCAGGCGTGGGCGATGGTGACGAACTGCCTTGGCATATTATTACAGAGAATTTTCGCAGTAATAAGTGTCTATTGTACCTCTGGCTGATTTATCGGAAAGAATTTTACCGGCAAGTCACCTGAAGGCGCGGGTATTATACATCCTAAGGCGATATTCTGCCCCACACGGTGAGTCATCGCGGTGAAGATGGGATTCATATTTCACTTTGATTGACTGGGGGCGCTCGATCGAGGCGCGGAAGGTAAAACTTCTTGACTTCGTTCTGGCCGTAAACCTTATGGCAGGTCAGCTATCGTGACATTCGCGGACGGATATCGCGATGGCTGGGGTTTCCGACGGGGATGCCGCAACGCCCGGTTCGGCCGTGTTGCTTTGTCTTCTTAACAAGGCGCGTCGAAATTATGTAAAATTTGTCAGTAAATCTTACAATCTACCTGATCCAGCATCGCGGGCAGTGCGTAAATCCAAGCAATCCAGTCGAAATTCACCGGTTGGCGTGATTCTTGCTTCATGGCGAGATCGGTGCGGAAGCCGCCTCTTGAGAGCGGATCAATAAGGTTGCGGGACCGATCGGTTTCGGTCTGGCGCGCGGGCAGTGAGGCGGTGAGAGTCATGCGGAAGACAAGCACAGCGGGTATGTCGTCAAAGCGCTCCATCCGGTTTTCAGCCGGCCAGTTCTCGGCCAGCCGCCAACGCCTGCTATTCGCCCTTCTGACATTTTCCAGCCTGACCAGCGGCGGCGGCGCCCTGGCCGCCGGCGGGGCGCTGCCCACCGGCGGGCATTTCGTCGGCGGCTCCGGCGCCATCACCCAGGGCGGCAATCACCTGACGGTCAACCAGTCGACCCAGCTCGGCATCATCAACTGGCAGAGCTTCTCGATCGGCAAGGGCAACTCGGTCACCATCGCCAACGGCAGAGGCGCGACGCTGAACCGCGTGACCGGCGCGGACATGACGACAATCGCCGGGTCGCTCAAATCGACCGGCTCAGTCTATATCGTGAACCAGGCCGGCGTCGTTGTCGGCCCCAGCGGCCGGGTCACGACCAACGGCACCTTCGTCGCCTCGACGCGCGACGTTTCCAACTCGTCCTTCATGGCGGGGGGCGATATCGCCCTGTCGGGCAATTCGGCGGGGACCGTCGTCAATCAGGGCTCGATCACCTCGACGAACGGCGATGTCGTCCTGGTCGGCAAATCGGTCTCGAACAGCGGCTCGATCAATGCGGCCAAGGGCACTGCGTCGCAGGTCGCCGGCGATACGGTCCTGCTGCAGGCCAGCGGCGACGATACGGTCGTGGTCGAAACCGGCAGCGGCGACGTCACCAATACCGGCACTGTCGAGGCGGCGCAGGTCGCGCTGAACGCGGCGGGCGGCAATGTCTACGCGCTGGCGGTCAATAATGGCGGCGTCATCCGCGCCACCGGCACCGCGACCAAGGACGGGCACGTCTATCTGACCGCCGGCGACGACCTGACGGTCGACAGCAGCGTTTCGGCCACGAACGCCGACGGTTCCGGCGGCACGATCGTCGCCACCGCGACCAACGTCTCGATCCGGGGCAAGGCGGTGATCTCCGCCAACGGCACCGGCAATGCCAATGGCGGCACGATCCTGATTGGCGGCGACCGGCACGGCGGCACCGATGCGGCGGTCGCCCTGTCCAAGACGGCAATCGCCAATGCGACGACCAGCACGGTTTCGGCGGGCGCCAGGATCTCGGCCAATGGCGGCGCCAAGGGCAACGGCGGCAATGTCGTCGTCTGGTCGAACAAGGCAACCGATTACCTGGGCCATATTTCGGCCAAGGGCGGCGCGCAGAGCGGCGACGGCGGGTTCGTCGAAGTATCCGGCAAGCAGGCGCTCGGCTTTTCCGGCCGCGTCGACACCTCGGCGGCGCGCGGCAAGTCCGGCACGCTGCTGCTCGATCCGGCGGACGTGACGATTTACAGCAACACCGATCCAGTCTTGGGCAGCGGCGGCACCAGCCCGGCCACCGGCGAAACGCCATCCGGCGGCAATTTCAATCCGAATTCCAGCACGTCCTACATCCTGAATACGGATATCGACGCCGCGCTCGCCAGCAACAATGTCGTGATCAGCACCGGCAGCCTCAGCGACGGCCTGGGCGGGACGGGCAATATCGCGATCGGCACCAATAACGGCGCCGCCTTCCTGCATTCGGCGCCGATCCATTGGAGCACGTCCAACAGCCTGACCCTCAACGCGGTCGGCATCATCACTTCGCCCGGCGGCAATCCGAACAGCACGACCGGCGGCTTCAGCACCGCCAATCCCGGCGCGCTGATCGATTCCGAAGGTGGCGGCGCCATCTTCTTCAATGCCGGCGGCAACGGGCAGACCCCCGGCATCGGCTCGGCCGTCATCAGCCTGCAAGGCAATATCGTGGGTACCGGCGGCCTGATCAGCCTGGTCGCGACCAACCCGGGTTTCCGCGTCGAATTCAACAACAATCAGGGCATCACCAACAGCTTCGTCTCGGCGGCACTGCCCGGCAAGGTCATCCTCCAGGCGGACGAGGTGCATCTGGGCACTTCGACCGGCCCGTCAGGCTTCGTAACGACGACGGGAGAGGTCGACATCGTCCCGACATCGTCGGGTCCGGTGATCCTGGGCGACAACAGCGCCAGCGGCGACTATTCCTCGATCGCCAACACCGCCCTGATCCGGGCCGAGGATGTCAGCAATATTACCGCCAACACCCTCGTTATCGGCAGCACCAGCACGACCTCGATATTGCTGGAAGTCGTCAATCCGACGGGCCACATGGCGACCAGCGGTCTTACGAACACGGCGTTCGACGCCAACCAGGTCCAAAATCTGAAGCTGCTGACCGGGACATCCGGTTCGGTGACCCAGGACGCCAATTCGCCGATCGTCGTCAACGACCCGAGCTTTACCTATACCGCCGGCTCCGGCGGTCTGGCGGTCCAGGCCGGCGGGGCGATCACGCTCGATAATTCGGCCAACTCGGTCGGGTCGATCGCTTTCAAGCAGACCGGCTCGGGGGGCAATATCGCGTTCGCTTCAGCGGCGAGCACCAACAACACGTTCGTCGTCGGCACCGTCGACGACATCAGCGGCATCAGCACGGTGGGTACGCGCACCGTCACGCTCGGCATCAGCGACGATACGGTCACGCAGAGCTCCGGCGCGGCCAACGCGATCGCACCCTCGAGCGGTTCGATCACGCTCGAGCTTGTGGGAACGAATTCCGACTTCACCCTCGACAATCCGGCCAACGCGGTCAAGACGGTCGGCGCGGACGTCAAGTCGCTGACGCTGTATGACAACGTCGCTCTCAGCACTGGAACGGCCGGCTCGACGACCGGGGTCAGCACGACCGGCGACGTCACCATTGTCGATAACGGCAAGCTGACCATCGGCAGCGGCGCCGGAATCACGACCACCACCGGCAATATCCGGATGGAGGACCAGACCTTCACCAACAGCGATGGCGCCAACGCCTTCTCCGCGGCCGGCGGCACCTGGCGGGTCTATTCGCAGGATCCGCGCAACGACAGCGCCAACACCGCGGCTCTCAGCTATTCCTTCGTCCAGTACGGCGCGACGAATTCCTACGCCGATCCGTTCTCGACGGCCAACGCCGCGCTGGATTCGCACGCCACCGGCAACGGCTTCCTGTTCACGGTCTCGCCGACCGCGAAGGAAACGCTGACCGGTACGTTCAACAAGAGTTATGACGGCAGCAACGCCGTTACCCAGTCGATCACCAGCGCGATCTATTCCGGTGTGACCGGCACGATCAACGGCGATGTCATTGCCTTCAACAATCCGACCGGCGGCAGCGTCACCGCGACTTATGCCTCGAAGAATGCCGGCACCTATGCGATCACGCTGTCGCCGTCGATCGCGATCGCGTCCGCCGTCGATTCCAACGGGGTGACGGTCTATGGCTACGGCAAGACCGTCACCAACAACCTGACCGGCACGATCAGCCCGCTCGCGATAACCATCACCGCCGGCGACCAGTCGAAGACCTACGGCCAGCTCAAGAATCTGGGGAACACGGATTTCTCGATCACCAGCGGAAGCCTGGTGGGCAGCGAGCAGATCGACACGGCGACCCTCACCAGCCTGGGCACGCCCGCAACGGCCAATGCCGGCAGCTATGCCATCAACGTCTCGAGCGCCGTCGGTTCGAACGGCTTCCTGGCGGGCAACTACACCATCACCTACAACCCGGGCACGCTGACCGTGAACAAGGCGGCGCTGACCTTCACACCTAACGCGGTCAGCGTCACCTATGACGGCACGACGCTGAACAACACGACCTACTCGGACACGCTCAGCAACTATACGATCAGCGGCTTCAAGAACGGTGATGCCGCAGGCACGTCCGGCCTGACGCTCTCCGGCTCGATGGCCTTCGGCGGCTCGACCGGCACGGCGGTCAAGAATGTCGCGACCTACAGCCAGGCCGTCGGCACCCTGTCGCTCAGCAGCACCAACTACACGCTGAGCTTCACCAACCCGACGCCGAACAATTACGTGATCACCCCGGCGGCGCTGACAGTTACCGCCACCGACCAGTCGAAGACCTATGGCCAGACCAAGAATCTGGGCTCGACCGCCTTCACCACCAGCGGCCTGGTCGGCGGCGAGACGATCGATTCGGCGACGCTGACCAGCCTCGGTACGCCGGCAACGGCCGACGCCGGGAACTATGCGATCAATATCTCGAACGCGAGCGGCTCGCACGGCTTCCTGGCGTCGAACTACACCATCACCTACGACTCCGGCACCCTGACGGTGAACAAGGCGGCGCTGACCTTCACGCCCAAGGCCGTCAGCGTGACCTATG